>DAHXNM010000089.1 GCA_027365375.1 Ferrimicrobium sp.
AAGATAGAGTGCGTTGGCGTTGCCGGAGCTCGCTGTGTAGACGAGAAGATGTACCCCCGGTGTATAGCCGAGGAGAGTCTCGATGTCGAGCGCTGCCTCCTCTAGGTGGGAGCGGCCAGTGTTGTCAGAGCCTCCGTCGACGGCGAAGGTCGCGAGATGAAGTGGTTCACCAACACACCGGGCATAGTGAAGCAGGCTCGCGCCAAGAGCCGTCGTTGAAGCGCTCGTTACATCGGCGAACTCGGCTATGCCGACCGTGACCGAATGCGGTGTTTTTGAACGCGGAATATGGTAATAGCGTGCGACCACCGCTGGTGCATAGCCGTGACTTGATGAGTTGTCTCGACGAAGGCCAGGGCACGACATGGTCGACGTCCCAGCAGCACTGCGAACTCTGGGCGCTTCAGCAGCACTGCGAGTAGCGACCGGGAAGTAGCCATTTGCAAAGAGGCCCGTGATCCCGGCGATATGTCCGTCGATGGAGGCCGACAGCCTGGTGGGGTACGTATCGGCTACCGCAACACTCCGTCCTCCCGAGAGCCGTGCTCGATCGAAGGTGACACCCAAGGCAGCAGTGGCTTGAGCCACAGTTCCGGCAACAGGCAGCACCAGGCCACCAGGCCAAACTGCTCCCGTCTTCATGCCGTACTCGTGAAAATAGTCACTCACCATATCCTGGATCACCGGAGAAGGCGCGTA
Organism: Ferrimicrobium sp.; assembly: GCA_027365375.1. Lineage (GTDB taxonomy): Bacteria > Actinomycetota > Acidimicrobiia > Acidimicrobiales > Acidimicrobiaceae > Ferrimicrobium. Next base: position 700 of record DAHXNM010000089.1, read on the forward strand.
TTCGCGGCCAAACTGTGCTGGAGTGAGATAATGGCCAGATGGTTGCTGCGAGCGAGCCCATGCGTTGGCCAACAGCGAGGCTTGATTTCGTGGTTTCAGCACGACATCGAACTCCACCGTCATCGTGGCGGGTGCAACGGGCTGACGTATCGATGCTAGCGCGGTGTGCTGTTGCATGGCGAGCAGACCAGAGGCCGCAAGCACACTAGCAAGCAAGACACCAAGGTTACCCTTCGCCATCATCTACACCTTAACTCGCATCCAGCCAGCACATCGTCGGCAAGACTGCGACATTGTCACACACTCGTCATACACTACAAAGCAAGGAGGTCTTATGGTCTATATCGCGGTGCTCCTCGCACTCATAGTAGGAGTTCTCGTCGGCTATCTCATCGGCCATCGTAGCCAACGTGGCGACGCCGGTCTGGCGAGTGAGTGTAGCCAACTCCGGCAGGAGCTTGAGACCAAGTCTCAATCGCTAGCCGAATCGCTGCAGGAAAAAGCTCGTCTAGAGGAGCGACTAAGCGCCGCCGCAATCGTCCGGGAGGAGCTTGATCGATCGATCGAATACATTCACAGCCTCCTTGAGACTAAGGTCAGCACGGCCATGCAAGGTTATACCGAAGAGCTTGCTGCACGTGCAGAGAGAAGCTTCTCGTCGACTGCAAAGACCTCCTTTGAATCGCTGGTCCAACCAGTCGATGAGGAGCTCAAGCGTCTCAACACTGAACTTAGAGACCTACAAGACAACAGAAGACAACAGTTTGGAGCGCTCGGCAAGTCGCTGGAGGATCTGATGACGATCCACCTCCCACAGCTCCGACAGCAGACCGAAAGTCTGGTAAAGGCGCTTCGACAACCGGCAGTCCGCGGTGGCTGGGGGGAGGTCCAACTCCGTCGCGTCATCGAGCTTGCCGGCATGACTCGCTACTGCGACTTTGAGGAACAACCGACCTTCAGCGATGATAGCGGCCGCAGTCGTCCCGACGTGGTCATCCATCTGCCAGGTGATCGATGCATCGCCGTCGATGCAAAGGCACCTCTAGATGCCTTTCTCCGCATGACCGAGGCAGAAAGCGACGAGGAACGACTCAAGTTCCGGCTAGCGCATGCTCGTCAACTCGAAACGATGGTCCATGGCCTAGCCTCGCGTCGTTATGCCGAACGCCTCCACAATAGCCTCGACTTCGTGGTACTCTTCCTCCCTGGCGAGGCCTTTCTCAGTGAGGCTCTCGCAGCCCAACCCTCGCTGTTCGAGGACGCATTCTCGCAGTCGGTGATCATCGCCTCGCCGGCAACGCTTCTCCCACTTTTAAAGGCTGTTGCCTTCGGATGGAGGTCAGAGGCACTCGAACAGAATGCTGCGCAAATCGCTGCAATTGGCCGCGACCTCTATCAGCGCCTTAGCACCTTCCGCGACCATCTTGCCAGAATGGGTGGAGGACTAGCCTCAGCGGTGAAGGCCTACAACGATGGTGTTGGCTCACTTGATCGCCGTGTCCTCCCGTCTGCTCGGCGCTTCCTAGACCATGGTATCGAGGGCAAAGAGGGGGAGCTTGAGGAGCTCGACACCGTTAGTGATTCACTTCGCCTGGTGGAACCGACACCATCGGATCAGTCCCATCTCTAAACCAATCGAGGTGGCCGAGACAATCGCCGTAACAGCAACCAAAGTCAAAACAGCAGAGAGCGCGCTACCCTAGCTCAAGCTTTACGTTGAAATGGACTTTCAGCCTCGCTAGAATGAAAACATGGACGACGAATTCTGGCTTCGGTATCTACGAGCCCATTCCCGTCGTCCGACGCGCGTTCTCCACTATATCGGATCGACGCTAGCGGTGTTGGCGCTGATACGAGCGCGACGTCCACGAGATCTCCTTGTTGTCCCTTTGGCAGGATATCTACCCGCATGGTTCGCCCACCTATGCATCGAGCGCAATCGGCCGGAGACGTTTTCACATCCGCTTGCATCGCTGCTCGCCGACTATCGAATGCTCATGCTGCTGGCCACCGGGCGTCTCGGTCCTCAGCTAGAGCGCGCTCGCACTGCACCTACACTAGGCAAATGAGCGACTCGCCGGCCGTAGGGACTGCGCGCAAACTCCTCGGCGGCGATCTACTCACCAAGGACCTAGCCGTCTCCGTAATGGCCACCAGCATGGCCTCTATTCCTGCCTTCCTGGTAGGCGCACTCGCCGTTGAGATGCGTCAATCCTTCCCAATCACAACATCTGAACTCGGGTTGGCAGTCACCAGCTATTACCTTGGTGCCGCCTTTTGGGCGGTCCCTTCCGGGCGTGTTGCAGAACGAATTGGAGGGGTACGCGTCCTGAAGTTAACCCCTATAGTCGGAAGCATCCTGCTCGCCACCATCGCGCTATTCTCCTCCTCCTGGTGGTTGCTCACCCTCATACTGTTCCCCTGCGGGATGGTTAGCGCAGCGACTGCAACCGCCTCTCATCTCTTTCTAGCCAGGAGAGGCAAGCCTGGTAGGCAGGGAGCCACCTTCGGCATCAAGCAGGCTGCGGTTCCTTTTGCGTCCCTGCTTGGCGGACTCGCTGTCCCAGCTCTTGCGCTAACCGTCGGATGGCGCTGGGCCT
>DAHXNM010000111.1 GCA_027365375.1 Ferrimicrobium sp.
TACTTACATCGAGCCGCTGACGTTGGAGGTCATCACCAAGATAATCGAGCGCGAGCGGCCAGATGCGCTGCTGCCTACGCTCGGAGGACAGACCGCCTTGAACCTGGCGATGGAGCTTGATGGCAGCGGAGTTTTAGCACGTTATGGGGTCCAGATGATCGGGGCCAAGCCCGAGGCGATCCAGGTCGCCGAGAGTCGTGAGGCCTTTAAGGATCTCTTGATCTCGATGGGTTATGAAAGTGCAACCATTAAGGGTGGCATCGCTCACTCGATGGAGGACGCGACCCGTATCGTCGAGTCGCTGGGTTTCCCAGTGATGCTGCGCCCATCGTTCATCCTCGGAGGAGCCGGAACCGGGATTGCGCATTCACCCCAGGAGTTTCTGTCGATGATGGAGGCGGGTCTGAGAGCCTCACCGGTGAACGAAGTCCTTGTCGAGGAGTCGATCGCTGGTTGGAAGGAGTTCGAACTTGAGGTCATGCGCGACACAAACGACAACTGTGTCGTCGTCTGCTCGATCGAGAACCTTGACCCAATGGGCGTGCATACCGGCGACTCGATCACGGTGGCACCGATCCAGACCTTGACCGACCTCCAGTATCAGGAGATGCGTTCGCTCTCGTTCGCGATACTGCGTGGTGTGGGGGTAGAGACTGGTGGATCAAATGTCCAGTTCGCCGTCGATCCTGCAACCGGACGGATGGTGGTCGTGGAGATGAACCCCCGGGTCTCACGCTCCTCGGCGCTGGCGTCGAAGGCGACCGGATTCCCGATCGCTAAGATTGCGACCAAGCTTGCGCTTGGCTATACGCTCGACGAGATCCATAACGATATCACGGTAGTGACGCCGGCGAGCTTTGAACCCGCTCTCGACTATGTGGTGGTGAAGATTCCACGATGGGTCTTTGAGAAGTTTGAGGGAGTCCCTGAAGTCCTCTCGACCTCGATGCAGTCGGTTGGAGAGGCGATGGCTATAGGAAGGAGCTTCGCTGAGGCGCTCCAGAAGGCTTTACGTTCGATTGAGCGCTCAAGAGATGGCCTCAACTGTGATGAAGGAGAACGTGACCTTCGAGAGCTAGCAGATGAGGATCTCCTCGGCGAGCTTGCAGTCGCATCTCCAACCAGGATCTTTCTGGTTGGAGAGGCTCTCTATCGCGGCATCGAGCTTGGAGTCATCCACGCCGCGACCCGTATCGATCCCTGGTTCTTGGCCGAGATCGACCAGATCGTTCGAACTCGACGCTCCTTAGAGACGTTCGTCCCTGACCTTGCAAGCCTTGGATACAATCAGCTGTTGGCTGCGCGACGAGCTGGTTTTGGCGATGCACAGCTGGCGTACCTGTTCGGTTGCGACTTAGCGCTAGTCCGCCAGCACCGTCTGAGTCTTGGTCTTGGAGCTAGCTATCAGTCTGTCGACACCTGTGCCGGCGAGTTCGAGGCGCATACACCCTACTTTTACTCCTCGAACGAGGAGGCAACCGAGGTTACCGGGCTCGAGGAACCTACAGTGATCATCCTCGGATCGGGACCGAATCGGATCGGTCAGGGTATTGAGTTTGATTACTGTTGCGTCCATGCCAGCTTCGCGCTCCAGGAGATGGGTTTTAGGACGGTGATGGTTAACTCCAACCCGGAGACGGTCTCCACCGATTATGACACCTCTTCGCGGCTCTACATGGAGCCATTGGCGCTCGAACACGTCTTGGATGTGATCGAGACCGAGCGTATCTCCTCTAACTTGCGCGGCGTATTTGTCGCCTTTGGCGGACAGACGCCGCTCAAACTCGCTCGTCATCTCGATGCTGAACTTATTCTCGGGACATCCGCCGCCTCCATCGACCGTGCTGAGGACCGAAATCGTTGGTCAGCTCTGTGTGAATCCCTCGGCATCCTACAGCCTCCTGGTGCAACGGTTACCAACCTTGAAGAGGCGGTGGACGCTGCCGCTAAGGTCGGCTATCCGGTGTTGATTCGACCGTCTTACGTCCTGGGTGGACGTGCTATGGAGATCGTTGCTAACGAGGCCGATCTTCGCCGGAGCTTCCTGCGACTCGCCTCGTTGAGCGATGAGGGGCAGATATCACAGTCTCGCCCTGTGCTGATCGATCGCTTCTTGGAGGACGCCATCGAGGTCGATGTCGATGCCGTGCGCGACAGCGTTGGTGAGATACTCATAGGTGGCGTAATGGAGCACGTCGAGGAGGCTGGTGTTCACTCGGGTGACTCTGCCTGTGTTCTGCCGCCGGTAACGCTTAGCGCTGAAGTGATCCAGCGAATTGAGCAGATCATGAAGGCAGTCGCTAGTGAACTCGAGGTCGTCGGTCTGATCAACATGCAGTTTGGGATCAAAGACGAGACCGTCTATGTCATCGAAGCCAATCCACGGGCTTCGCGAACGGTCCCGTTTGTGGCCAAGGCCACCGGCATCCCGCTGGCCAAGATAGCGGCGCGAGTGATGGTCGGAGAGACGCTCGCTGAGCTCCGTGCCTCTGGAGTCACCACGAGCCGTCGAGGTTCGCACTACTCGGTCAAGGAGGCGGTGCTCCCATTTCAGCGCTTCCCTGCAGCCGATTCCTTGTTGGGCCCCGAGATGCGCTCTACTGGCGAGGTCATGGGAGTCGACACTACCTTCGAGCTCGCCTTTGCCAAGTCTCAGATCGCAGCTGGTACGGTGCTCCCTGATGAGGGTATGGTTTTCCTGTCACTCGCCAATCGCGACAAGGCGAGCGGCGTGAACCTCGCCCGCCAGCTCGTCGAGCTCGGATTCTCGTTGGCGGCCACCTACGGTACCGCTGGTTTCCTTCGTAGCAACGGTATTCCAATAACGGTGTTGGTGGATAAGGTCCATGAGGAGCGGGTAACCGATATTGGTACTGCCAGGGATGGTGCGGTCGATGCCGTCTGGCTCTTGAACTCGCGCCGGGTGGGTCTGGTGATCAACACGCCTGAGGGGTCAGGGCCGAGAGTTGATGGCCATCGAATACGGGCGACCGCCCAACGACTTAGAGTTCCATGCATCACCACGATGTCGGCGGCCCTAGCCGCGGTAGGCGGCATCAGAGCCTTGCGGGAGTCCGGCTACGGCGTGTCTCCGATCCAGGAGTACCATCGTTAATGGTAGACGTTGACTTGGGTGTGTGCCTTGGAGGGCTGCGGCTGCATAACCCGATCATGACGGCGGCAGGTACCGCTGGTTATGGTGTCGAGTTTGCGAATGCGCTCGATCTATCGCGTCTTGGGGCCCATGTGGTCAAGTCGCTGGCGATCTTTGCCCATCCGGGAAACCCTGCACCCAGACTCGCTCCGCTGCCGGTTGGGATGCTAAATTCCGTGGGGCTTCCTGGTCCTGGTATCGAACGGTGGTTAAACGAATACTATCCCCAGCTTATTAGCTCAGGAGCGACGTTTGCGGTGAGTATTTGGGGTAGGACGATAGAAGATTACGCGGAGGCGACGCGCACTTTGACCCAAGGTGCACCCCAAGCGGCCTTCATTGAACTGAACGTCTCGTGTCCCAATACCGAGGCTGGTGATCGTTTATTTGCTCATGACCCGATAGCGGTTAGTGAGATAGTCTCTCGTTGCCGTCAGGAGACTGACCGTGCCCTCTATGTCAAGTTGTCCCCAAACACCGACCGAGTGTCAGCGGTCGCTAAGGCGGCGATTGAGGCCGGAGCCGACGGTCTCGTCGCGATCAACACTGTGTTTGGTCAGTGGTTGTATGAGGGTAAATCAGTTCTCGGAACGGCTCGTGGGGGAGGACTTTCGGGTTCTCAAATTCATGCAATTGCGCTCCGTATCGTCTCCGATCTCCGCAGTCAGTTTCCGTCTATTCCGATCATCGGAGTCGGCGGTATCAGCACGGTAGACGGTATAGTCAGAATGTTGACAGCTGGTGCGAATGCCGTCCAAATTGGGACAGCTAGCTTCGTTGATCCGCGCAGATCTCAGCTTCTAGTGCAAGAACTTGCACTGAGGGTATCCACCCAAGGTTTTAACTCACTTTCGTCATTCCTGGCTGGCTTTGGGGCAGTTGTGCGATCGGGTGAGGATAGCGAATTGGCGTGATATGGTATCTGCTCACACAGACTATGGAGGAGTGAAGATGGCATCAACACAGAGTTCTGCAAGGGAGCGGCTGATTCTTGCTTTAGATCTCGACGACACCGTAGCTGCGCTGCGGTTGGCGACGAATCTTAGTGAGTATTTTGCTACCGTCAAGGTGGGGCTCGAGCTATTTTCAGCCGCGGGACCAACGGTGGTGTATGCACTCCGTGAGGCAGGGTTTCGGGTGTTTATAGACTTAAAACTTCATGATATTCCAACCACTGTAGGTCGGGCTGCCCACGTACTTGGGTCGCTGGGCCCGACATTTGTGACCATGCACGCAGCTGGTGGTGTCGAGATGATGCGGCTTGGAGTGCAGGGTCTAATGGAGGGCTCACGGAATGCGGATGAGGAGATGCCGATCGCACTAGCGGTCTCGGTGCTGACGTCCGAGCCACTGGTAGAGTCGGGATTGCTTGAGGCACGTATTTCGCACGCGTTTGCTGCCGGAGTGCAAGGTTATGTGGCGAGCGCACACGATCTGGCTACCATCAGGGCAGTCGCCCCGTCGATGGTGTCGGTGGTGCCCGGCATTCGCCAGTCTGGAGCTCCTACCCACGATCAGGGGCGGCCAGCCACGGCGCAGGAGGCGTTCGAGGCCGGTGCTG
>DAHXNM010000292.1 GCA_027365375.1 Ferrimicrobium sp.
CGGCCGATCGCCATGACCGCGGTGGTGATCCTGGCTGGCCTGATGCCGATCATGTTTGGCCACGGCGCCGGCTCGGAGGTGATGCGCAGCATCGCCGCGCCGATGGTCGGCGGCATGATCACCGCGCCGCTGCTGTCGATGGATAGCGGTTGGCTTTGCGGAAGACGCTCCGCAGGCGGCTAATAGGAGCGCACATGTGACTGCTATGCCGGCGCCTAACCCTCTATGAGAATGATTACCCGTTTGCTCTCATCATAGCTCTGGTGGCAGCCATCGTAGGATCGACTCATCGAGAGGACGAGCCCTAGCGAGCTCAATTGGTTGATCGAGCAAACGGGGGCGACCTCTAAAACTGCAGTTCTTCTAACAGACCCTGAACTCTACGAGGCAAGCCTCGCTTCTCCTTGAAAGTCGCGTGCCAGAATTCGGGGCTCTCAACGATTCCGAGCAATGTCTCCAGTTGATGGTGTCTTTGACCTAACCCGTTCACATGACCTCTATCAGCTGGTTTGATCTGAGCGATTATTCAGCAACATAGTGCCCCTTAAGTTTTGAGAGCCGACGAAAGCATAAGTAGCCAGCCTTGGAGGGCAGCGATGTGCGTGCAGTTTTGGTGTCCGCTACCGTGCAATTATTTGGCCGCATACATGCATTATTGCATGACCGCTAACAACTGTTAATTCGAAACCATGATGTATATGCGTTCTAGTATTTAATGACACAACCAACCGCTCTAACGAACCTAGCGAACCCTCCGCTGCTGGGAACTAGCTCACTCGACTGGTCCTAGTCATTGTTCATGAACATGTGGGTGTACCTTATGGCTAGTTGGCTTGGTTGTGGTTGGTTGGTTGGTGTTGTTTTATTTGGGTTTGCGTTTTTATCTGTGGGTTTTTGTGGTTCAGGTTTTTCGTTGATTTGGCGATGGTGTAGCTATTGGTTGGTAAATGGACATATGCATCCATAAGATGCGAGGAGGATCATCGTGCCAGGGAGGGTAGCAATTATGGGCCGAGCGCAAGCTCGTGCGGTGCTCGATTGGATCTCACGAAAGGACGCGACCGAGGTCAATGAAGTCGCACTCACGGTTGGCCTCGGGCTGGATCGAACCTCGATTCCCGGCCGTTGGGTTGGTGAGGGAGCACGTGCTATCGGCCTCACTGGGGTCTGTGATCTAAATGTAGCCCGCCGACTCTTCATCCATCAGAGTGCACCTGATGGAAGTATGGTCGCATCACCAAAGGTACAGCGTTCGTTCTATTCGGCAGTATTTGATGTGGACAAAACAGTGTCAATGCTGCTGGCTCATTCTGACCCACGAGTACGACAAGCCTTGAAGGAGGCGATTGACTTTGCGGCCGAAAATGCGTTCGCTCTTATCGAGTCCCAGGCTCGAATCCGCCGAGGTAAGAATGGAGTTCGCTCAGAACATCCAAAGGGATTAACTGGTCTTTGCTTTACTCACAGTGCCTCCTCTGCGGGTGATCCGCATGCCCATATTCATCTGATGCTACTTGCCACTGCACAGGGTGCTGATGGCAAATGGGTCACTCTCGACGGCCGGCAAATCTTTGCCCAGGGGATGCGTATGGCTGTCCAAGAGTTCCAGCTGACCCTTTACAGAGAACTCCTCCAACGTCTGGATCTCCGTGAGCTCTCCCCAAGTTTTACGAGGGTTGGTTCCACCTACATCCTTAGACTTTCAAAGCTTGAGCCAGCAGTTGAGAACCTTAGTTCGGCGAGTAAATCGATGGTAAGTGCCTGGCATCAGTTGAGCTCTCATGGCGTCATTACCGGACTATCACATCGCCAACACCGGATCGCCTGGGCAAGGCATCGTAGGGGGAAGAGAGAACTCGCTGAGCAGCTCGAACACAGTCTCGATGAGGTATTGAGTGAGGATGGGGATCGCGCGACTCGACTCCGAAAACTCTGGTGTACCAAGATGGGAGAGACGGCCAACTACCTGGATAGGATTGGGGTACTTGAGCAACCATTGGAGAATGTGGTTCTGCACCCAATCTCCGAGTCTCAGTTCAACGCTCTGCTCACGAACCTCTATACCTTTACTCTCGCCGACCTAGCGAACCTAATCCGCTTTCGAAGCCCTGAGTATGGAGCCAGCGAAAGCCTAGTTGCAGCAGCACAACTTGTTATCGAAGGCACCAGCTGTTTGGCCTCGACTGAACTCGTCCTCGCGCTCCAGCGCTATGTCGATGCGATGAGTAAATCTGTAGAGACCGACACCGCGACCATGGTCTGTGTCTATGGGACGTCTTCCAAGCACAAGATCACTACGCGGCATGCGCGTGACGAAGAGGCACGGATTAAATCTCAGGCGATTGCGCTCGCGCTCAAGGAACGCGCGCGGATCTATCCAATCGTACCAACGGGAGCTACGTTTGAGCAGGCTCGGATCATTCAGATGCTCGCGCAAGGGCGAGCACTCTCCTTGGTCTCCGGGATAGCTGGGTCTGGCAAGACTTTTGTTTTGCGACCCGTCAAGGACGCGGCACTACGGGCTCACCTTGGGGTAACAGTCTTGGCGCGAAATGCTAACTTGGCTCGTGAGCTTGGAAACGAACTCGGGGTAAAGTCTTATTCGCTCGCGGGATTTGAGCTCGCTGTGAAGGAACAAGAGCACGACTTAAGTATGCCCCAGTTGATCATCATCGATGAGGCAGGGTTGGTTGACCGAAAAGGCTGGTTGCAGCTGCTCTCGCTCGCTGAGGACCACCCGATCCAGATCGTCGCCGTGGGCGACCGACGCCAGGCCCAACCCATCGATGGGCGTGCCACGTTTGCCGCCATTACTAGCGCACTGGAGGTGACGGATGCCTATGGCAAGCTCGAAACTAGTTTTCGCAACCAGAGCTGGCGCAACGAAGCTAGCGCCTTGCGCGATGGCGATGGGGCCCATGTTATTGAGGTTGCACGCACAGAGGGGCGCATTATTCCTGGCGAATCATCACACAACGGGGCGACAACGAGCTCTGTAGGTGATGATGGGACTGAAGTGGAGTCAGCGAGCACCGGGGAGGATCAGCTCTCCTCCACCGAGGAGACCCTGCAACGAGCCACTGAGCTCTATTTGGCGCGTCATGATCATGCACGT
>DAHXNM010000129.1 GCA_027365375.1 Ferrimicrobium sp.
ACTACCTGTTCTTGCGCGTCACTGCTCCGATGCTCGCTATATCTGGAATTTAGCACTTGAACAACGCAACTCATGGAGACGTGGACGCTCACAGAAGATCACTACCCATTCTTAAGATGATCGACTTGGCTGAAGCTCGCACGGCAACTTGGCTCAAAGAACCCCGGGGTTATTCAAGCAATCTTCTGTCGCCTAGCGTGTGACTACACAGATAACGCAGACGTGAATGTAGCTAAGAACATCATTGCCGCAGGGCTTGCGGTCCAAGGATGTGGAGGAACATCGCACGCTAACAAGCACCCAGACCCAGTAAAGCGTCAACCAGCCGAAGCTGCGTGAGCAGCCTAGGAAGCCCCGTCCGTAAGGGCGGGGAGGATGTCACCCTCGTCTCGAGGTTGGACAGTCGGGCCTCAATAGACGCGAGGGTCTTCTGTGCCGACGCCACAGTACCTCTTCGCGTCCGGCGAGGAGCGCGGGCATCTGCCGGTTGAGTTGTGCGGTGGCTCTGGGTTCGGTGCGCATGCCGCTCCCAACCACGGGGTTTGCGAATCACCGTGTAGGTTAAGGTTGCGTGCAGAGAGCAGGAGGAAATGCTGTCCTAATTACAGGTGTCCTAATACTTAGGATGCTACATTCATCTGCAAATATACCTCACCTGACATATAACCTGCAATAATGCAATTCTCGCCTGTGGATAACCCATCGAGATCGGGCAAAAAGATCAAACCAGACACCAATTCGGGAAGAATCTCCGAAAGTTGGGATAGCTCTCTTGGCGGCGGCCGTCGCACGAGAGGCGTCTAACGGCCTAGTGCACCGCTACGTCTCGAAGGGTGCGACCCTAGCGGTCTGCAGCCAAGGCGATCTACACGCCATTAGCTATCGCCTACACACTATGCCCGGTCGGTTTTCCAGCGGGCAAGCGCCAGTGACCGCTATCAGCGTGCTCCGGTAGCGGTCATTGGTTGAACTGGCCCAAGTTGAGTATCTATTGGCTAATCACAGAGTCGCTACGCTTGCGCTGTAGTTGTTTAGCGGGCGCGATCTCGGATGATGTTGAGTGCACTTCCTGCGTGGAACCACTCGATGTGGGTAGGGGAGAGCGTCTGTGTCATCTCGAATTCGGTGGTGCTACCGTCGGCATGATGGATTATGCCCTTTACGGAGCGATTGGGCGCGAGTGCGGCGAGATCGACGATGTCGACGGTATCGTCCTTCGCGATCAGGTCGTATGTCGCTGGATCCGCAAAGGTTAAAGGGAGAACACCTTGTTTTTTGAGGTTGGTTTCGGCGATTCTGGCAAAGGAACGCGCGATAATCGCCTTGGCCCCTAGGAAGCGTGGCTCCATTGCTGCGTGCTCTCGCGAAGAACCCTCGCCATAATTCTCGTCACCGATAGCGACCCAGGCGATACCAGCTGCCTTGTAATGACGCGCAATCTCTGGGAGCGACTCCTCCGCGCCATGAACCTTGCACCAGCCCTTCCCAGCCTGAGATCCAAAGGCGTTGTTGACGCCTAGGAAGAGGTTGTTCGAGATATTGTCGAGGTGGCCGCGATAGCGAAGCCATGGTCCTGCCGCCGATATGTGATCGGTCGTACACTTCCCGACCGCCTTCATGAGAACGGCGAGTCCGAGATAGTCCTCTCCATCCCAGGGTTCAAAGGGGTGTAGTAGTTGTAGACGCTCAGAGGCGGGATCCACCTTGACCTCGACTTTTGAGGAGTCGACAGGGGGTGTTTGGAAGCCGGACTGTTCGCTTGCAAAACCGAGCGATGGGAGCTGGTCGCCTGTGGGTTGGGGGATGAGTTCACCTTCAATCGGATCGGTTAGTGGATTGAAGTTGAAGTTGCCTACCAGCGAATAGGCGACCACGACCTCTGGAGAGGCGATGAAGGCCAGGGTGTCAGCACTACCATCGTTGCGTTTGGGGAAGTTGCGGTTATAGGAGGTAAGGATCGAGTTGACCCCTTCTGATGCCTCATCGGTGCGTTTCCATTGGCCGATACACGGTCCGCACGCATTCGCTAGCTCGGTAGCTCCGATCGCACGCAAGTCATCGAGCAGACCATCGCGTTCAATGGTTGCTCTCACCCGCTCGGATCCGGGGGTTACCAAAAGGGGACTCTTTACCTTTAGCCCTCGCTCATTTGCCCATCGAGCGATCGAAGCCGCTCTAGCTATGTCCTCGTATGACGAGTTAGTGCACGAACCAACGAGGGTATAGGAGAGCTCCACTGGCCACCCCTTCTCCTTGGCTTCTGCAGCTATCTCCCCAACCCCTCTGCCTAGGTCGGGGGTGCCAGGCCCCACGATCTGTGGCTCAAGGGTGTCGAGATCGATCTCTATCAACTGGTCGAAGTAGGGGCGCGGATCTTGCTCGACCTCTGGGTCGTCGGTTAGCTCGACCAGATTAGAGGCGACCA
>DAHXNM010000146.1 GCA_027365375.1 Ferrimicrobium sp.
CGGTCGCAGAGCGTATCCTGTTGCCGGGTTACGTCTCTAACCAAGAGCGTTCCTGGCTCCTTCGCAATGCTCACGTCTTTGCCTACCCGAGTCTTTATGAGGGTTTTGGGTTGCCACTTTTGGAGGCGATGAGTGTGGGCACGCCGGTGGTTACCACGAATGTTGGAGCGATCCGCGAGGTCGCTGCCGAGGCTGCGATGCTGGTAGCTCCACGTGCAGTAGATGAGCTTGCTCAAGCACTGGAGGTCCTACTCGGTGAGAGTGAGACTCGTTCTACGGTGATCGAGAGGGGCTACGCCAGGGCTGCTCAGTTCTCCTGGAGGGCGAACGGAGAGCAGATGGCGGCGCTGTATGCGAAGGCGGCGCAAGGATGAAGCACGGATTGCTCTTTGTTGATCAACTCGCTCGTCCGGTGTCTGGCGGTATCGGTGTCTATATCGCTGGTATTTTGCAAGGACTCAGCCAGTTGCGTTTGGAGCAGCAGCTAGATCTACTGACCTCTAAAACCGACGTTTCGATTGTTCCAAGCCGGTGGCAAGGTACACATGTCCAGGCTCGTTTTGAGCATCGGATACAACAGCGATTGTGGGATAAAGGGATGCGTCTTGCGCATGGACCTTGGGCGTTCTATCATGCGTTTTCGCTTGGTGGACCCCTCCTTCGCATGGATACTCCGAAGTCAGTCGCGGTCTATGATCTTCTGTTTCGGACTGCTCAAGAGACGTTCCCATCTCGAGCAAGAGGTTGGCACGAACGTCGTTTTTCTCAGGTGATCGAGAGCGACGCACGCATCGTTACCTTGGCGACTGAGACGGTTCATCAGCTCATTGACGCCGGTATTGCGCCAAACCGTATTGTGGTCATCCCTCCCGGGGTAGATCATGTGGCGCCAGCAGATCTCGCGGCCACAGGCAGTCTGCTTGCCAGCTTAGATATAGCAGACAGATATCTAATGGTGCTGGGCACGATCGAACCACGCAAAAATCTGCCACGTATTCTTCAGGCTTACCAGCACTATCGGGCTACCAGCTTTGACCCTCTGTCTCTTGTGATTGTTGGCCCGAAGGGATGGGGGCCGGAGATCACTCCACCCCGAGGAGCTTACATGGTAGGTAAGGTCACAGCTGGAGTGGTTTCAGGCCTTCTTGCGCGTGCACAGGCGCTCATCTACGTGCCGCTCCAGGAGGGTTTTGGTCTGCCGGTTATCGAGGCGCTTGCTGCTGCGGTCCCTGTGGTGACATCGGCCACTATTCCTGCTGCTCACTTTGGTGGCCTCAAGGTAGAACCTACCGACGTTGATGCGATCGCTGAGGCGATAGAACGTATCGTTCACGATGATCCCTTACGGTCTCGCTTGGTTACTCACGGTTTGCTCGCTGTTGAGGGGCTAACCTGGGTGGAGGCTGCCCGACAACACGTACAACTATGGGAGGAGCTGACGGAGTGAACCCTGTAGCTATCGATGCAACGTCTATCCCTGGTGACCCCACTGGAGTGGGGCGTTACGCGAAAGAGCTCGTTGCCGCCATCTACCATCTTGAAGATCGCCCTCCAATCTCGTTGCTGACGACACGGACGTCGCTTCGGCTCTTCGCTTTGCCGCCGCGAGGAAACTACGAAAATCTGATCGCTGCTCCCAACAGTCGACCGCTGCGACTGCTCTATCAGGAGCGGAGCCTTGGCAGTATCGCCATAAAAGGGGGTGCGCAGGTTTTCCATGGGCTTCACTATCAGGTTCCAGCGGCCCGCCACAAACTCCGGGTCGTCTCAACCATTCACGATCTGACTTTCTTCGATAACCCTGAATGGCATGAACCCGCCAAGGTGCGCTACTTCCAACGTGCTACCCGGTTGGCGGTGAAGCGCTCGGATGCCCTAATTGTCCCTTCGCAGGCAACCGCAGATCGGCTGCGCGATCATTTTCCAGTGACGCCGCCGATACATGTGATCTATCATGGTGTCGATCCTCTCCTCGTCCCAGAGCATGGAGGCGATGAAGATGATGGTGTTGAGCTCTGCTCGCTTGGAACAATCGAACCACGCAAAAATTTGGCTAGGGTTCTACAGGCCTTTGACAAGGTGGCCGATCGACATCCAGATTGGAGGTTGCGTATCATTGGCAAGCGCGGCTGGAAAACCAGCGACTTCGATCAGGCCTTAGACGCGATGCGCAATAAGGGACGTGTGAGCATTGAGGGCTATCTCAGTGAGAAGGAGTTGCGGCACGCGCTGCGTCGGGCACGAGCGATGATCTACGTATCTAACGCCGAGGGGTTCGGACTGCCGGTTCTAGAGGCATTAGCCTCGGGTCTGAACGTCGTGACCAGCAATAAGTCGGCGATGGCCGAGGTGGGCGGGGAGTACGCATGGTTGGCAGATCCAGACGATGTGGATTCGATTGCTCAAGGTATAGAGACCGCAGCACTGACCTCGCGCACGCCTGATGAGATTGAGCGTCAAGTACAGTGGGCGAGAGGTTTTACCTGGGAACGTGCTGCGCGTGAGACGATTGTGCTCTATCGCCAGCTCCTAGGGGAGTAGGTTGACGATGCGCGTTCTGGTCACAGGCAGCCATGGATTCGTTGGGAGATGGCTTTGTCGTCACCTTCGTGACGAAGGTGACGAGGTGGTTGAGCTGCGACAGGATCTCAATCTTTGCGATCGTGACTCTCTTGAGCAGGTATTGAGCGTCATTGAGGTCGAGGTCTGCTATCATCTCGCCGCTCTATCTCACGTCGGTGCATCGTGGTCAGATCCTGCGCTTTACTATCACAACAACGTTGTGAGTACGGCCAACTTGGTGTCGGGGCTCGCAAAACTCCCACGGCCCCCACGATTTCTGTGCGTGTCCTCGTCTGAGGTCTACGGGCGAGTTGATCCCAGTCGCCTGCCGATCATCGAGTCCCAGCAGCTCCGTCCAGTGTCTCCCTATGCGGCTTCAAAAGCTGCCTCTGAGATTGCTGCACTACAGGGCTGGCATGGTCACGGTATGCCTGTTATCGTGGTACGACCGTTCAACCATACCGGGCCGGGCCAATCATCCGATTATCTCGTACCAGCTCTTGCTGCTCGACTCATAGAGGCGAGAGCAAAACATCGAGTTGGCCTAACGGTTGGCAATGTCGCTGCCCGTCGCGATTTTATGGATGTCAGAGATGTGGTACGAGCCTATCGGCTACTGGCGTTGCATGGCGAGGCCGGTGGTGTCTATAACGTCTGCTCTGGAGGGGCAGTCAGTGTCGACGACTTGATTGTAATGCTGGCCGATCTCCTTGATTACCCGGTCGAGCTCGAGGTAGACCCTCAGCTTCTGCGTCCTAACGACGTGGAGCTGGTGGTCGGTGATCCTCGCCGAATGCAGGCGGCAACTGGGTTCCAACCCCAGCTATCGCTCCGTCAAACCCTTGAGGACGTTGTTCAAGATCTGCTTGGTGATGGTCAGTTGCACTCGGGCGACTAGCGTGTAGCTTCTGATGCAAGCACCCCCCAAAGTGGCAGTGGTTGTTGTTGCCCATGATCCGGGCGACTACTTCGAGGAGTGTCTGGCGAGTATCTCCTCGCTCGGATACCCCGATCTCAGCATCGTAGTCGTCAATGTTGACCAATCTGCTCGGGTTGACGACCTGACGCACCGCCTGCTGCCTAATGCTCAAGTTCTCGAGTTGGCAGGCAACCCAGGTTTTGGAGCCGCAGTTAACGCAGGTGCTGAACTTATTAAAGATGCCAAGTTCTTTTTGTTCTGTCATGATGACGTTGCGCTTGCGCCAAATGCGCTTGCGGCAATGATGGAGGTGGCCTATGCGACCAACTCAGGTCTCGTCACCCCAAAAATTGTCGCCTATGACTCTCCACGTCAGATTCTAGAGCTCGGTAGCGACCTTGATTTTCTGATGGGAACCGCACCAAGGGTTGAGGTTGGTGACCTTGATCAAGGTCAGTACGATGAGATCAATGAGGTAGCCGTTGGGGCAGGCTGTGCCATGCTGGTTCGCGCTGATCTATTCACCATGCTCGGAGGTTTTGACGCAAGTTTTGGCAGCGTCTACCAAGAGGTTGATCTCTCTTGTCGAGTTCGGATGGCAGGCGCACGAATATCAACCGCACCGCACGCAAGGGTGCGCCATCGGTCGGTTTCGACCTCTGGGCGTCGCTCTCCACGATTGCGTGCAGTGGGACGCGGAGTTGTTGCTGACGAACGGGTGGCGCTATCGCACGCTGAGCGTATAGAGCTCAAGCGTCGCCATCAGGCTCGATGTATTAGCAAACTCGAGCAGGGACGGATGCGGACGGCTGCTTTGTTGCTTTTCTTTGTAGAGCGACTGGCGGAGGCATTCTTCTTGGTGCTCACCGCGCGTCCTAGGGTGGCCTGGGGTAGTTTGAAGGCTTTCGGGATCATATCCGAGCGTGATGAGCTGCGTCGAGAGCGTGAAGCGATGTCTGCACACGGGCTTGACCTACGTCTGCTCACGTTTTCAGGCTCCTGGCTTACGCTTCGGCGTTTCTTGTCACACAGAAGGACGAGACCGGGTAACGAAGCATCTCCCGATGACTATGGTCGAGATTCCCAGACGGCTCGAGTTGAGCGAAGTTCACTTGGGCGTTGGGCTCTTTGGGTCTCGATAGTCTTGAGCATCGTACTCGCGCGCTCTGTGCTGTTCGCGCCTACCCCTCTGATGGGCTCCTTCACGCTATACTCCTCGCCGGCGCAACTTCTAGGTGCGTATTTTTCAGGTCACGGGGCAAGCCACCTTCTCGGGGTGGCTATCTTGCCTGCCTCTGACTTGATCATCGGATTGCTTGGCTTCGTTTTGATCGGACATACCGCGCTTGGTGTCTGGTTGCTGGTGTTTGGCTCATTGGTGGTTGGCCCGCTAGGGGCCTATCGAGTCGCTCGCCGCCGACTCCCTGATGGTTACGCACGAGCATCCGGTGTCCTGTATGCACTCTCTCCAATAGTGGCGATAGCGTTGGTGCGAGGATCGATCTACGCCATTTTTGGCTATGCCATCGCTCCATTGTTGCTGGCTGCTACTATCGACGCCGTCGCCGCTCAACGCAAGTCGCGTCGAGTTATGCGCAGGTCTAACCTGCGAGTCGCCGCGTTGTTTGCCTTGGCCATCGCCTTGGCTCCTCAACTCGCTATAGTCTGGCTGCTAGCCGCCGTTGTCCAGCTTGTTGTCTATCTCGTGAGCGTTGGTCCCGAGAGGGCACGACGGCTCTTTGTCGTCGTTTGCTATGCCTCGGTCGTTGGCCTGTTAACTAATCTTCCATGGATTGGTGGCCTGATCGTTGTCCATCCTGGCGCTGATTATCTCTTCACTGGCTTTGTGAGCTCGACTAGCTCTGCGATAAGTTCCGCTTTTGGGGCCTCGGTAGTCGAGGGCCTCTCCTCCTGGTTGTTAGGAGCGATGCTGCTGACGCTCGTTGTGGTGGTCCTTGGATTTGGGGAGGGTCGCGATTCCTCTCTTCTGGTCGCGACGATCACGACTGTAAGCTACGCCGCCTTCGCTGTGATGGCCGGAAGAGGATTGTTCGGGGGCTCTCCTATCGCTCCGATCTATCCGACGATCATGGCGACGCTGATGGCTTCGGTGGCTGTTCCCGGTGCGATTCGTCTCATGTTGAGACGCCTGCGCTCATTTGGTTTGGGACTCCATCATGTCATGGCTGGGTTGGTGATGCTTGCTTTGGTGGTGGCTGCCATAGGTTCTGCCTTGGGAGCCCTTGGAGGACAACCTGGCCCCGCAAGCACCACTCGCGATACTCTTCCCCTTGTCGAAGGACTTGTTCGGCATCCTCAATCAGTTCTCTGGGTCGAGCTTGGCACCGGTCCACGCATCGTCACTGGAGAGAAGTTGACCAACGGTGTCTACGTAGGCTTGACCGAGGGGGTGGCACCGACCGGGCTTACTGCCGGCGCCCCTGCGGTAACTCGGGGTCAAGGGGCCCTAGATCATCTGGTTGCTCTTGCGCTCGCTGGAAGAACTGTTCGGCTTGGTGACGATCTCGCCGCCGTCGGTGTCGGCGAGGTGGTGGTCGTAGGTGCACCAAGGACTGTAGCTGCTGATGCCTTTATTACGGCGTTTGGCCGTCAACTCGATATGGCTCAAATCTTCTCACAAGGTGGCATCTCGGTATATGGGCTGACTGCAAACCCAGCATCTCCTGCCAGGTCGCCTGCGCCTTTTGATCCATGGTTGACGGCGGGTATTATAGTTCAGCTGCTCACGCTTCTGATTTTGATGCTTGGGTTGTTCGGTCGGCGTTCTTGGTTGCGAGTTAGGACGAGAGGGCTACTTGGTGGTTCACATCGTGCACAAGCTTCAACAGAGCCGGTGCCAGT
>DAHXNM010000151.1 GCA_027365375.1 Ferrimicrobium sp.
ACGGGCGCGACGCGAATGGGGATTCAGCAGCGAAGACGGACCAACACTAACCGGTCTCTTCAAACAGGCCTACCGTGGTGGGCGCTACTCCTGGGGCTACCCGGCGTGCCCCAATCTCGAAGACAACGAGAAGTTGGTGCAGCTCTTAGAAGCCTCACGGATCGGGGTGACGGTGTCCGAGAACTTCCAACTCGATCCCGAACAGACAACCACCGCCATCATCGCCCATCACCCCATGGCTAAATACTTCATCGCATAAGGGATCACACGACAGGACAACAGCATCCATTCTTGCATCGGGTCGCCCCTTGCTCACATCAACCCGAGTACCGGGCCTCACGGCGGCCCCAGAAAGACAACGGAGCAGAGTTGTCTAAAGCACGGCCAATTCCCGAGGCGACTCGTTCAACGGACGGACACCCTTTTCCTCCAAGATGACGATGTCCTCGATCCGAGCACCATAACGACCTGGAAGATAGATGCCTGGTTCAATTGAGAAAGCGGTGCCCGCTTCCAGTGGCAACACGTTTTCGCTCGACAGGTAGGGATCCTCATGTTCATCGAGGCCAATTCCGTGCCCGAGGCGATGAACGAAATACTCTCCATAGCCGCCATCTGCAATCACATGACGAGCGACGAGATCGGCTTCCCGACCGGACATACCCACCCGGATACTCTCACGAGCCGCTGCTTGCGCATGGTACAGCACGTCGTAGAGTTCGCCGAAACCTTCGGGAATTTCACCGACCGCAAAGGTACGTGTGGTATCGGAACAATAACCAGGCTCGCCATCAATCGAGTATGTCCCGCCAAAGTCTAGGACTAACGCATCTCCTGGCATGATAACCCGGTGGGTAGGGTCATGGTGTGGCGAAGCAGAATTTGGCCCACTTCCGACAATGGTAAAGTTGACGCTGGTGTGACCTTCTTCTAGCAGAGCCTCGCCGATGTCCTTCGCCACCTCGCTCTCTCGGCGATTCGCTACCTTGATCTCGCCCCGAATCAGCCGCTCCGTCACCCGGTCCGCTGCATGAGCCGCAAGCTCGAGCAACTCGATCTCGATTGCATCTTTCTGTCGCCGAAGCGGATTTAGCAATGAGGTCGCTGATCGCAGGCTAGCCCTTGGAGCTCGCTCCATCAGTGGCAGCAGCCATCCAGAGATAAAACGATCATCCACTGCGACAACCTTTGCATCACGAATCATGGATCCAAGGAGCCCAAAGGGATCCTCGCCATCTACCCATGGCACGAGTTCCAGTCCAGGCAATGCCCGAACTCTCGGCGCCTCCAACTTTGGAATCACCAAACGAGTCGACCCGCTGGCATCCATGTAGAGACAGGTAATTCGCTCTAGTGGCATCGCTTGATAGCCGATAAGCCAGGGTAACTCCCTACCCAATGTGATCAGCAATGCATCGACTTCGTTCGCCGCAAGTAGCTGTCGGGTCCGCTCCTGGCGTCCCTGATAAGCGGCCTCAAACTGAGAAGGTTCAATCATGCCATCGCCTCAATAGCAGCATCGGACCCTTGACGTGCGTGATAGGAGGACCTCGCTAGCGGCGACGCCTCCACATAACGGAAGCCCAGACTCATCGCATACTCACGCAACTCGACAAACTCCTCAGGGTGGTAGTAGCGAGAGACCGGCAAGTGATCTCGCGTCGGCCGAAGGTACTGTCCTACCGTCAAAATATCAACACCTACCGACCGTATATCACGCATCACTGACTTGAGTTCTGGAATCGACTCGCCCATTCCAACGATGAGACCCGACTTTGTCGTCAAGCCAAACTCCTTCGCGCGTGCCAGTACTGTCAAAGAACGCACATAGTTCGCAGAGGGACGGACGGCACGGTGCAATCGCAATGCTGTCTCTAAATTGTGATTCAAAACATCGGGCCTAGCCTCCAACACCGTCTCCAGCGATGCATGGTCGCCCTTAAAGTCAGGGATGAGGACCTCAACCGAGCAGGCAGGATTGAGCTCGCGAATCGCATGAATCGTCTCCGCAAAGGCACCAGAACCTCCATCTTGCAGATCATCACGGGCCACTGCAGTAACGACCGCAAAGGAGAGCTTCAGGGCCGCGACCGCTTGCGCTACCCGACTGGGCTCTGTCGAATCGAGTGGTAGCGGCTTCGAGGTATCTACGAGACAGAAGCCGCAGGCGCGCGTGCAACGTTCACCGTTAATCATGAATGTCGCCGTACCATCCTTCCAACACTCATAGATGTTTGGGCAACCCGCTTCTTCACAGACCGTTACAAGATTCAAATCCCGCACAAGATGCTGCAACGACCGATACTCCGTACCAAGGTTTACCTCACTACGCACCCATTCCGGCTTTCGTGAGACATAGGGAACAGCAGACTCAAAGGAGAAGCCCGCCTTCGCCAAACGCTTATTCAACCGAGAGGCGAGCGCGCTCTGCGTCCGTGCTCCTTCTTGTGCAACGGCTACTTGAGAGGCATCATCCACACCCTGATAGTCAAGCTGATCGAACGCAAAATGGGCAGCAAACTCCTTCGCGTAAGCGCGAGCTATTTCACGCAACGATGCATGGACACCTTCAGCCTCCATTGAGGTGACCGCCTTATCAGAGATACCGCATGGAACAATATGTTCGAACATAGACAAATCAGTATGTACGTTCAAGGCAAAACCGTGCATTGATCGTCCGCGACTTAACTTCACCCCAATGGCAGCGATCTTGCGAGGAGCGTCAGCCGGACCAACCCACACCCCCGGGAACTCCTTGAGTGTAAAGGCCTCGATCCCGTACGAGGCAAGCAGTGCAATGATCGATGCCTCAAGCGTGTGAACATACTGCGGGGTGGAATCTGGACCGAACGGGACGTCGATGATGGGATAACCTACCAGCTGCCCTGGCCCGTGATACGTGATGTCACCACCACGGTCTGTCCAACAAGAAGTTGCGTTCACCGAAGCAGGGTCAACCAACAGATGGGCAGGATCCGTCCGGACGCCCATCGTATACACATGGGGATGTTCGAGCAGCAAGAGATGCGAGCTCGTCCCCTCGCGGAGTCTCTGTTGGAATACCAACGCATCCTCGTAACCAACGCGTCCCAACCAACGAGCCCCTAATTCTGGTCGGCTCTCTACCATCAAAGCTCCTGCTCCCAATTCCATGTCTCGATCACCTGCTTGAGTTTCGCAAGGAACGCTGCCGCGTAAGCTCCGTCGACTGCTCGATGATCGAAGTTCAGTGTCAACATGCCAACCGAGTGGATCCCAATCGACTCATTACCTTCACCGTCGACAATCACGACCGGCTTGCGAGCGATGCCGTCAGTCGCCAGAATAACGACCTGCGGTTGGTTGATAATTGCGCCTGTCATGAAGGTACCAAACGGACCCGGATTGGTAATCGTAAAGGTACCGCCAGCGATGTCGTCGGCAGCTAAGCGGCGGGTACGGGCACGGGAAGCAAGATCATGAATCTCCCGAGCGATTCCGGTCAATCGCTTCCCATCAGCGCCATGAACTACCGGGGCAATTAACCCCTCCAAGTTGAGATCGACCGCGATAGAGAGGTTAATATCTCGGTGGACCACTAGCGACTCGCCCAACACAGATGCATTGACATTGGGGTAGGCCCTAACCGACTCAACTACTGCTCGAGCAATAAACGGAAGGTACGTGAGGCTGAAGCCTTCCTCGGCCTTAAAG
>DAHXNM010000155.1 GCA_027365375.1 Ferrimicrobium sp.
GTGTAGAAGAAGACATCGTCGGAGGCGCTAATCGCCGTGCTAATGTCGATGGGTCCTAGAGTCTCTCCACCAGAGTTGTGCAAGCTGCAGAAAGACCCTGCACAGTTGGGAATGACGAAGTGTCCAGTGTCATTGATGATGGTCGTCGGAGTAAGCAGGCCATCTTGAAGCGCAGCAGAGGAGGTAGCGAGCTTGAAGGTTGATCCAGGGGTATAGACACCCGAGATTGCACGGTTCAAGAGTGGATCGCGTGAAGTCGACGATGTGAGCTTCGCGTAGTTAGCGTACGAGATACCGCCTACCCACTGACTCGGCTTATAGGTCGGGTACGATGCCATCGCCAATACAGATCCGTCGTTCACATTCTCGACCACAGCCGCACCGGTGACGTCATTCGAGTACTTGCCAAAATAGCTGTTATAGCTGCCTTGTAGTTGGTTAACTCGTTGAGCCAAAAGCTTATCGACGTACTGCTGGAGCGGCAACGAGATCGTCAACTGAAGATTTCCGCCAGGCTTCGCCCGTGACTTTGAGGCTACCCCAACCTCTTGACCAAATGAATTCACGATCAACTTTTCCGACCCTGGAGTTCCGTGCAGATAATTTTGGTAACTAGCCTCCACACCTGCAAGACCGATCTGATCGCCAGGAGCGTAGCCCTTCGAGGCCAGTTTGGCCAACTGCTGAGGGCTGATCGCTCCGACATAACCAAGCACGTGTGCAGCGGTCGAACCATAGGGATAGGTTCTCTGAGTCTCGAACGTCGTAGTGACGCCTGGAAACTCACTTGAGTGCTCGGCTACGTAGAGAGCGGTAACCTGGGAGATATTGGACCCGATAGGTGTCGGTACATAGGTCGAATACACCGAGTTACGCAGGTCGGCCTTTACTTGCGATACTGGAATACCCAACAGATGAGCCACACGACCCTCGACTTTAGGGTGCAACGTCGCCTCATACTGTGATAACCCAAGAACGTCAACGACCTTATTACCAGCGAGCACATTCTCCTCCCGTGAGAGAATGAGACCTCGAGGAGCAGGGACCGCCACAGTGCGGGTCGAATTTTGAGCCGCCGCCTGTTGAAAGCTGGGGGCCTCCAAGACCTGCAGGGCATACAGGCGTGCGACCAGTCCACCCAACAACGCAAGCCCAGTTAGCCCAAGTAATCGAGCCCGAAAGCTCAACGAAACCTTCTTCGGTTGCCTTGGCATCTCTACCTCCGTTCGAGCATCGGAGTTCGCTCCTGCGGCCCAAAGACCAATCGACACAGACCGAGTGCCAACGGCGCTAGCACAAGATTAATACCACCTACGATGATCACCTCATCAAGTGTCTGCGATCGCAGCGGATTGCCAACTCCGAGCAAATACAGGACCAGGGAACTCAACACCTCACCAAGAACGCTAGCGGCACCAACTATGAGAATTTTGAGAGCGAGAGGAGTCGTCGAACCAACTCTCTCCACCTCACCAGCGACATATCCAACGACGCACAGCACCAGGGCGGATATCCCAAATGGGGTCGTCAAAAACGAATCGACCACCAGACCAGCGAAGAATCCCGTCAGTGCTCCAACCTCGCGCCCGCGGTAGACACCTACCGCCGCTACCATCAACATCACAAAGTCAGGGTGCACACTCAGCAGAGAAAAGTCGCCCGCACCCGACCGCTGCACCACGACCGCAGTAAAGACCAAGAGAGGCAATCCAAACGCCCTCACCCATTTCATGAATGCGCTCCTGGTGTCCACTTCAAGACGGATACATACTGCAAGGCGGCGTAGTTGACCAACGGTACCGCTCTGATGCTCTCCTGCAGATCACCTGAAGGATTCGAGACTTGAGTAACTCGAACCACAGGCAGTCCCGGCGGGAAAAGCTCACCCTGCAGACCAGAGGTGACCAAAACGGCACCTCTTCGAATATGGGTTCCTGGAACCACGAGGTTAACCATCAACGATCGCCCAGTACCTTGACCTACGGCTGCACCAACCTGTCCTGACTTTGGTATCCGCACGCCCACGGTTGACGAAGGATCGGTCAACATCAAGACGGTAGAGGTAGTCGACGTCACCTGTACGACTCGTCCAACAAGGCCGGCGTCACCAACGACGGGGTTGCCAACCGCTACGCCGTTCACCGAACCCCTGTTGATAACAAAAGTGAGTTGAAGATTCGATGGAGTCATCTGTATAACCTCTGCCGGCGTCGACGTCAGCGTTGTCGCGAAGGGGAGCTTTGTGAGACGGCTGAGCTGAGTCAACGCGTTCAATGCACCCACATTTTCGAAATGAGAGCGTTGGATGACTCCCAACTTCGACTTCAGCTGAGCGATCTCTCGCTGATCAGCCGGGTACTGCACCACACCATGGTAAGCATTGGCGAGCGGGCGAAATACTGTATCCAGCGCTGACCTAGTCGGATTCACCACATCCGCCACTACCGCCTTCAACGAGCCGATATGAAAACGAGTCGCATTGAAGTTAATAGTGATCAGCGACACCGAGAGCAGAATCAGAACAGCAAGTGTTACCCTGGGTCGCTCAAGTAGTCGTGACAAGTCGTTAGCAGACCTAGCGTGACGAGGTGATCAAGACTTGTTTCAATGCCTCGAACTCCTCCAGGCACTGACCAGAACCTAGAGCGACACACTGCAACGGATTCTTGGCTACGACGATCGGCATTCCGGTCTCCTCATGGAGGCGGCGGTCGAGGCCAGCCAACAAGGCTCCGCCACCGGTCAGCACAATCCCCTGATCCATGATATCGGCCGCCAACTCCGGTGGGGTGTTATCAAGCGTCACCTTAACGGCGTCAACAATGGCATTGATGGGTTCGGCAATGGCACTCCGAATCTCCTCCGTAGTCACCGAGATAGTCTTGGGGAGCCCAGTGACCAGATCGCGACCTTTGATCTCGGCGCGGAGCTCCTCCTCTAAAGGAAAAGCCGAGGCGAGAGTCATCTTGATCGACTCCGAGGTTCGCTCACCAAGCGCCACCGAGTATTGCTTCTTAATGTAGGCAATGATAGCTTCGTCCATCTCGTCACCACCCACTCGAATCGAACGAGATGTCACTATCCCACCAAGTGAGATCACCGCCACCTCGGTAGTACCACCACCGATGTCAACGACCATGTTGCCGGCTGGCTCGTGAACCGGGAGACCGGCGCCTATCGCTGCAGCCATCGGCTCCTCGATGATGTAGGCCGGCTTGCGTGCTCCAGCGTACTCCGCGGCCTCTTGAACAGCGCGACGCTCTACGCCGGTAATACCGCTCGGCACACAGATAACCATACGAGGCTTACCCATCTTGGATTGGCTTACCTTGTGAATGAAGTAGCGCAGCATCTTTTCACAGATCTCGAAGTCTGCTATCACGCCATCCTTGAGCGGACGAATCGCCTGAATGTTTGAGGGGGTACGGCCGATCATTCGCTTTGCCTCAGCACCGACAGCCAGAGGACGGCCATCTTTGATATTGATGGCCACAACAGAGGGCTCGTTAAGTACGATGCCCTTGCCCCTTACGTACACCAAGGTGTTTGCCGTACCGAGATCTACTGCGATATCTCTTCCGAAAAGACCGCTGCTACCCTTTGCCACGTGACCTCCTAATGCTGCAGCTTGACCTACACTGGCCGAAACTTTGGAAAAAACAAACCTATTTCGCGCTCTGCCGAAACGGGCGAATCCGAACCATGTATCAAGTTCTCACCAACGAGCATAGCAAGGTCGCCACGTATAGTGCCCGGCGCAGCCTTAGCTGAGTCTGTCGCACCCATCATCGCTCTCACCATCTCCACAACTTGTGTGGGACCTTCAATAATGCCGACGACCACCGGCCCTCTCGTCAAGAACGCGACAAGGTCGTCATAGAAGGGCTTCCCCTGGTGCTCCGCGTAATGCTGTTGGACGAGCGAAACCTCGAGTTGTCGCAACTCAAGCGCCAGAAATCGAAGCCCACGACGCTCGAAGCGCGCCGTAATCTCGCCAATCAATCCACGCTCAATCGCATCCGGTTTTAGAATTATAAATGTTGTAGCCATACGAGTGTTACAGGCTACCGCATCATCCCTCTTCGAGCAGCAGCTTTGGTGGATCTTTGCAAAGAACTGTGCCACATGCACAGTGCGACCCGGTAATCAGGACTAGATCAGTTCCCAACGAGCCGATAAGCTCGCCAACGGACCGCAGCTCGTGCGACCAATCAAGGATCCTCGCCTCTGGATAGGCATCCTTTGCCGCCTGCCAAAGCAGGGGAACAGATACACCACAGTCCAATAACCCAAGAGCCCCGACGTTGGCGATAGCGAGTGCCCTCAAGAATTCAGAGGGGTCTCGATCATGACTCATCCCAAAAACGACTCCAATTGAGTGCTCGTTACCAAAGGTCTCAGTCAGTGTGGCGCCAAGCGAGGCCGCCGCCTCCCGGTTGTGTGCAGTATCCACCACAACGATAGACTCCCCACGCAGCACCTCAAAGCATCCTGGTAGATGAAGCCGTGCCAGTCCACTCTCGATGCGTTCGCTAGACAGACGCCGCCCTAGGAGGGCCTCGACCGCCAACACCGCCAGCAGCACGTTCCAGGCGGCCGCCACCCCAAAGAGAGGAACGAAAAAGGACCGATCTCCAAGTGGAGCGTGTTCAACTATCTCCTGTCCGCCCACGCCGGGAAAGCGCTCGATAGCGAGATCGTCAATCCAGATGGTGGGATTCAGGGCCAAGCGCTGCATCGCAATCGATCTCAACTCTGGAGCGAGAGGTCCCAAACAGACTGTCGCACCACCATGGACGATGCCAAGCTTATGATCTAAGACGTCGGTCAGCTCCGGCCCAAGTTGAGCCAGGTGATCATGTCCAATCGAGGTGATCACTGCAACCTCGGCATCGATGATATTGGTGGCATCATCACGACCACCCATTCCGGTCTCGATTACGGCGATTTCACATCCCTCTAGTGAAAAGACTGAAAGTGCGGCGACAAAGAGCGCCTCGAAATGCGTGAGCTCTGGCACAAGCTGCTGCTCAGTCATCGCAGCTAGCTGACACAGCTCCTGATCTAATCGCTCAGCGGCAATAGGAACAGCGTCGATCATGACCCGCTCCTCTAACCTGCAAAGATGAGGAGATCGGAAAAGTCCAACCCGGAATCCCATGTCACCCAAGAGAACCGCAGCTGCAGCTGCAACGCTCCCCTTGCCGTTGGTCCCAGCCACATGGATGAACCTAAGCCCAGATTCGGTCCCTCCTAGAACCGAGGCGGCAGATCTGACCGCCTCGAGCGACGACAACGCAACCGAACGATCAGCCTCGAAATTGGCGAGGCTCTCTAACCATTCGATGCCACGCAACTACGATGCTTGCCTAGTGGTCGATCCGTCCTGATCGGGAGCAGAAGGAATCAGGGTTGGTGCGACGTGTTCTAGCACTACCTGCTCGTCGATGACGCACTTGGTTATGTCGTCACGCGACGGCACTTCATACATCACATCAAGGAGTACCTCTTCGAGAATCGCCTTGAGCCCACGTGCTCCAGTACCCCGAAGCATCGCTTGGTCAGCTATCGCGTCGAGAGCACTATCAGTGATCTCGAGTTCAACTCCATCGAGATCAAGAACCTTCTTGTACTGCTTTACGAGGGCATTTTTAGGCTCTGTCAAAATCTCAATCAATGCAGGTCGGTCTAGGTTGTCTATGGTGCTAACGATCGGCAATCGTCCGATAAACTCCGGCAGGAGTCCGAACTTCAACAAATCCTCTGGCTGGACTTCGCGCAGGACCTCCGTCTCTCTGTGAGACTGCGCCACTGCTCCCGCAAAACCGATGCCGCGTCTGCCTAGGCGACTCCCGACTATCTCCTCTAGGCCAACGAAGGCTCCACCGCAGATAAATAGCACGTTGGTAGTGTCAATCTGAATGAACTCTTGATGCGGGTGTTTCCTACCACCCTGGGGAGGAACCGAAGCTACGGTTCCCTCTAAAATCTTGAGCAGCGCCTGTTGGACGCCCTCTCCAGAGACATCACGCGTGATGGATGGGTTCTCGCTCTTGCGTGCGATTTTATCGATCTCATCGATGTAAATGATCCCCATCTCCGCGCGCTTGACGTCGAAATCTGCCGCCTGAATGAGCTTCAAGAGGATGTTCTCCACATCCTCCCCGACATAACCAGCCTCCGTGAGCGCAGTAGCATCAGCTATAGCGAAGGGAACGTTAAGCATGCGCGCGAGAGTTTGCGCCAGCAAAGTCTTACCACAACCAGTTGGTCCAAGCAAGAGAACATTCGACTTGGCGAGCTCTACATCATCCTTCAAGCCGCTGCGAATCCGCTTGTAATGGTTGTAGACCGCCACTGAGAGGATCTTCTTGGCCCCCTCCTGACCAATCACGTAGTTGTTCAAAAACTCCATAATTTCTTTAGGCTTTGGAAGTTTATCATCGGCCTGCGGTTCAGGCTTGGCGCCCAACTCCTCTGAGATGATATCGTTGCAAAGCTCGATGCACTTGTCGCAAATATAGACCCCTGGTCCCGCGATCAGCTTGCGCACCTGCTTCTGCGACATTCCGCAGAAGCTGCACTTTACCATCTCTTGGCCTTCACCAATTTTCGCCATGGCCAACCCTCTCCTTGTCCTCTACCGCAACCATATAGCAATCGTGGCTACGATTGCCGTGTTTTAGCGAGAGTTCTTATTTTCCAACGTTGTCACGCGACGAAAACACCTCATCGATGACGCCGTACTCAAGTGCCTGATCTGCCTCGAGGATAAAGTCCCTATCAGTATCATGGGCGATCTTCTCAACTGTTTGACCGGTCGACTCCGAAAGCATCTGGTTGAGGAGATCACGCATGCGAAGGATCTCCTTGGCCTGGAGCTCGATATCGGTCGCCTGCCCGCCTACCCCACCATAGGGCTGATGCAGAAGGATCCGAGCATGAGGAAGTGCGTAGCGCTTGCCCTTAGCCCCTGCTGACAAAACCACTGCTGCAGCTGAAGCTGCTTGGCCGAAGCAGAGCGTAGAGACATCTGGACGGATATAACGCATGGTGTCATAGATGGCAAACAGGCCGGTAATTTCACCTCCGGGGGAGTTGATATAAAGATTGATATCACGATCCGGATCTTCATACTCCAGATAGAGCAGCTGTGAACAGACAAGATTCGCTACTGCATCGTCGATCGGCGTTCCGAGCACGATAATTCGCTCACGCAGAAGTCGAGAGTAAAGATCATA
This sequence comes from Ferrimicrobium sp., assembly GCA_027365375.1. Taxonomy (GTDB): domain Bacteria; phylum Actinomycetota; class Acidimicrobiia; order Acidimicrobiales; family Acidimicrobiaceae; genus Ferrimicrobium. The sequence continues at coordinate 7,242 of DAHXNM010000155.1, forward strand.
AGCCCGCTCACCCCTTGAGGACGTCTCAATGACGGTAGGAACCAGATAATTATACGCTTGCATGCAACCTCTCGATCTCCATAATCTGCTTCTCGGCCTGCGCCTGAGCGAGCAACCGTTTCATTCTAGTGGCGCTGCCGCTTTTATTGTTCTGGGGCCACAGTGGGCTCGGCATCAACATCAGTCCCAGCCTCAACATCAGTCCCACTCTCAAGGAGATCGTCGAGTCCGAGCTGCGACAACGTAACCTCGTTGCCGTCAACATCCCTGAGGGTCACAATGTTAGCGAGTCGCTGATAGGCCTTCTGCTTGATCAGCGTCGTGCGAACCTGAAACTCCTGAAGAGGCGAGATACTCTCGGGTCGACGCTCAAGCGCACCCGATGCAGCGAGCCTCTCGATCTCAGCTTGTACCTCTACCGGATCGACACTGACAGCCTCATCGATAGCAATCGCTCTTAATGCCAGATCCCAAAGGACTGACTGAGCTGCTTTGGAACTTAACTGCCCAGCAAGCGCATTCTCATCCTGCTGACTCATCTCCAAGTAACGGCGCAGCGAGATGCCAGAACCATCAAGAGCGTGCCCAAATTCGTGCAATTCCTGTTGGTAAGCAGAGTTCAATAGCGCCTCTGGGACAGTTTTTGGCTCGGTGAGCTCCAGGACCTTCTGGTACAACTGCTGCTCAAAAAAAGATCGAGCCTCTGCAACCCGTCGTGTCGCCATGCTCGTGTGGATATCTTCACGCAACTCTTCGACAGTAGAGAACTCAGAGACTTGACCAACAAAGTCAGCGTCTAGCTCAGGTAGCACTAGCTCGCGAATAGCAAGAATCTCAAGAACGGTGCTCTTGGTATCAAGCGGAGCCTCCTCGGTCTCTGCATTCTCTGACTCACCGGTGGTCGCTACAGGAACCTTGTCACCAACGTTTGCACCTAGGAGCGCAGTCTCGAATTCAGAAGAGACCTCGCCCTTCCCGAGTCGGGCAGTGAGGTAGGGGGTGACTACATCCTCCTGCTCACCGTCGACGGAGATCACGTTAAAAGTGACCTGATCACCCTCCTCGGCAGCTCGCTCCACCTCATTGAGCGTGGCCATCTGCTCTCGGATGCTATCAATGACGGTATCGACATCAGCATCGGTGAGCTCCACGCGTGGGACCTCAATCTCGATCGATCCGATACCCTCCACTTTAACGACTGGGCGCAGAGCAACATCAAGCTCGACCTTGACGTCGCCCTCCTCTGCCCCATCAACAATGCGAAGATTAGGAGACTGGATGACGTCGAGACCATTCTCGACGATCACCTCTTCGTAGCTCTCCTGAACCGCGTCCTCTACCGCTTCGCGGCGAACGGCCTCCTGGCCAAGTCGCGCTACGAGCACCGAGGTCGGCACATGACCCTTACGAAATCCAGGGATCCTTACCTGGGAACGGAGCTTTCGCACCGCTTGATCAAGATACGGCCGAAGCTCCTCGTCTCGGAGTTCGATCGTAACTACAGCGGAATTGGACTCTTGATGAAGTTCAGCAGATGAGCGCATAGCAACCAAAGCATACAAGGTCTAAGCACAAGGTCATGAAGGTGTTAAAGAAGTCGGCCCAACAAACGACGCACTTCTTCTATCGAGGTGCCCTCGGCACGCGCAACTTCCGGATTCTCTATGCAGTAGATGAGGTGGGCGGTTAGATAGTTGATTGCGGCCCTATCCAGCGCCTTCGCCACCGCCGCGAACTGGGTGGTGAGTTCCTTGCAGTCCCGACCCTCAGCTACCATACGCCGGATCCCTCGCACCTGACCTTCGATCCTGGAAAGCCTGAGATCGAGATCAGCCTCTTCTTTCGCTAAATCGGGATGGCTAAGTTCAGCAGCTACGACCTCGACAACCGTCTGTCCCTCCGGCTCGTCGATACTTTGCATAAACAACACCTATCTGGAAGAACCACCGTAATAACCAAGCGGACAGCGGCACGGGATCAACGACCACAGTCGTTCGTACCTAGCCCAGCTCCAGTCTAGCTACACTTCGCAGCAATACCATAGGGGGTTCCCTGATTTAAAAACCCGGGAGTCGCTGGAGCAGCACGTTAAGGATGCCGATCCTTATGGCATCAGCGGTAGACACGCGGCTACCTCCGCCGCGACACGCGAGCGGGTGACGGGAATCGAACCCGCATGGCCAGCTTGGAAGGCTGGAGCTCTACCATTGAGCTACACCCGCGTAGGGACAAAAGCTTCCCGTCGGGAAGGCGGGATTTGAACCCGCGGCCCCCTGCTCCCAAAGCAGGTGCGCTACCAAGCTGCGCCACTTCCCGCAAGACGCTGAGTTTAGCTGATCATTCGCCAATTGCCTCTAACTTGGAGCGGCGACGATAACGAAACCAAACAAAACCAACGATGAGCAGCGCCAAAATCACACCGAGACCGTAACCCAAATCTTGGATCACCTTCACAAGGACGGTGTAGTTCGACCCCAGCCAATAGCCGGCAAGCGTCAACAGGGCGACAAATGGGATGCTTCCTATGAGCGTGTAGAGCGAAAACTTACCCACAGGCATCTCTGCAACTCCCGCTGGGAGGCTAATGACCGAGCGCACAACCGGGAGCAACCTGGAGACGATAACCGCCGCCTCGCCGTGACGCTGGAACCAACGTTCCGCCCTGTCGAGATCCTTTGGTTTCACGAGTACGAAGCGACCAAACCGTTCCACCAGCACTCTGCCGCCTGTCCGGCCAATCGCCCACAACACCACGCTCCCGATAAGGTTGCCGAGGATGCCAACAGCGATAGCCCCTACCAAACTGAGCTTCCCGGAGGCCGCTAGCACACCAGCCAGCGTCATGACTAGCTCCGAAGGTATGGGGATTAGAGCCGACTCAAGGGTCATCAACACCAGAATGGCCACCAGACCGTAGCTCACCACGTAGGTGTCGACAAACGAATTCATCCCTGCAATAGTACTCATCCTCTAGAAAGTCCGCCGCTATCTCCAGTATTTCTTACCATTGTCCTAAGATCTTTCTCAGCTGTCCGCCCAGCTAGAAGCGTCGAACGGTCGACCTCCACGGCACAACGACCGATTGATACTCCAACGGCGGTGGTAGCCTAGAGGAATGGGGCTACCACTTCCTTGTTCGCTGACGCCAACCAAGGTCACCGCCTTCAAAGACTGTGCCTATGCGTTCCGGCTGTCGGTCATCGACAAGGTACCGCAACCTCTCTCAATCTGGACGGTGAAGGGTGTTCTCGCTCACCGCGCCCTCGAACGCTTCTACTTTTCGGTCCCAGCGGTTGAACGTACGCCTCGCAAAGCACGCGCAATCGTCCAGGAAGAGCTCGCATATGGATCGACCCAGGGTTATGCAGCATCCTTCTTAGCAGAACTGCCTGAGGCCGCTCGCGTGCGCCTGAACGAGGAGGTCGAGCAGCTGGTGCTTAACGTCTTCACCCTGGAAGATCCGACGACCACCAACGTTCTTGGCACTGAGTTGATGCTCGAGTCTCCAGTAGGCGATGTCCTTGCCCGAGGAGTTATCGACCGCCTAGACCGTGATCCCGATGGTGAGCTGGTGGTTGTAGATTACAAAACCGGTCGGCCACCTTCACACACTCACGAACAGGACAAACTGGCCGGGGTTCTCTTCTACGCCCTCTTAGTTGAACGAGTTCTTGGAGTCAGGCCCAGGAGTGTAAAGCTGATGTATCTCCGAGACCGCATGGTGATCGAATCCGAGGCCACATCGCACCGGCTACAGGCGGTCGAAGGCAAAACTGCAGCGATATGGGCAGCGGTGCGAATGGCGTGCGAAACAGGCAACTTCCGGCCACGTCCATCCAGGCTCTGCAATTTTTGTGCCTATCAGTGTCAATGTCCTTCGTTCAAATCCGCGGACAGCACACTTGCATCCCAAACCACACGGACGCCGCGAGCTTGACCCAACTCGACCGTTTTGATGCGGCTCTTGACCGTGCTTTTGCTCCCCTCAGAGGTCGAAGAGGTTGCGACCGTCTCTTCTACCTGCTTTCCGCGTTGGCTGACCACTCCCTCATATGGGAACTCATAGCAGCCACACTTGCGATCTCACCACGCAGGCGCTCCTTGGCGATGCGTGCAGGAGCCGCCCTGGCCGTCGAATCGGTCCTGATTAACGTTGTAGTGAAGTCGCTGTTTTCACGAGAACGTCCAATAGATCACTCCTACGAGCACCCCCATCACCTCCGTTACCCCCTGACTTCAAGCTTCCCGAGTGGGCACGCCACCGCTGCTTTCGCGGCTGCATCGTTGCTCTCGAATCGCACCTGGCTTCGGTGGCTTCTGTACCCGCTTGCCACGCTCGTCGCTGTGTCGCGTATTCACGTGCGTATTCATCATGCCTCTGACGTCCTCGGAGGCGCGATCATAGGTCTTGGCTTCGCAAAGCTCGTCGAATATCTACTGCCGATACAGAGGACCTCAACCTCGTAAACGCTAATTGTCAGGATGGCGTGCCAATCTAGTCCTGAGATAGGCGTTCGACTCGTGAGTTTTAGACATTGATCCACTAGACTTGTTGTAAAAGCAACCAACAAGGAGATAAATATCATGCAGTTCGCCATTAACTGGGATTATCGTTGCCCATTCGCTCGCAACATGCACGAGCACCTGATCACAGCGATGGAGGATGGTGGGGACTATCAAGTCGATTTTGTACCCTTCTCCCTCGGCCAAGTTCACGTCGAAGAGGGCGAGCCAGACGTCTGGTCAAACCCGTCACGATACAACGAGCTACTGGCAGTCATGACAGGCATGACAGTCCAACGCTTCTTCCCAGAAAGTTTCCCACAACTACACCTCGCGCTCTTTGCAGCAAGACATGATCGTGCCCTAGACATCACCGACTGGTCAGTCCTTGCATCCATTCTTGAAAGTCACGGTCTAGAGCCAGAGAAGGTACTGCAGCTGATCGAATCAGAAGGCATCCTCGACGACTTCAAGAAGCAGCATCTCGCCTCTGTTGAACAGCACCATGTCTTCGGAGTCCCCACCTTTATGATCAACAACCAAGCTGCCTTTGTGAGGGTCATGCATCGACCTAATGGCGACGCCAAGGTCGCTCGATCAACGATCGACCG
>DAHXNM010000162.1 GCA_027365375.1 Ferrimicrobium sp.
ATCTTCTTAGACTTAGCCTTACCACGCAGTTGAGAGAGGTTATCGGTGATGATCGAGCGCGGCCACATGTGTGGGTGTTGGGCCACCTCGCCACGTGTTCTGGTCCGGTTCCTCTTCTCATAGGCGACCGCTCCCGAGATCGTCTATGGCTCTGCATCGGTGTGCCGGAGCCGAGCCTGTTGTCTCTTGCTCCCTAGGTTGTGGTGGCCCGGTGGCCGGTGCGCCGGGCACCAGCATCTCTTTTTGAGAGTACGAAGCTTATTCTTTGCCTCACCAATCTTGTTCCTATGCTTAGTCATGGATGCAACTGCTGGGCCATATTCTCTGCCATCATGGGCCCCAGTGCAATCGGTACAGACCTCGGTGATTCCCCACTCAAGGGCTAGGACTGCCGGTCGCTAGCTCCAGGGGTATCAACGTGTCAGTGACGTGGATGAAGGCTCGCTTGTGTTCTTCATCTGGTACCACTCTGATGTGCCCTGATACACGTGAGATTCCCGACAAGGGTAAGACACCACGATTTCTGGGGTGTTTCCTGACTACCGCGATTAGCCGCCCTGGGCCCGCGTAAAATTCGGGTGGTTCAGATTATATCCAAGGATGGTCTGTTAGCGTTCTTGGACTCCGACCAGGCGACCACGAGCCAGGATCTGACCGGATATCACTTCGATGAGCTGGCTGACGTTCTTGAGCTGGCTGGCGTTAGCGATCGCCGTGGGAAGCGCAAAGAGATAAAAGCCATAGTGGTGGGGTCCGTGTCCTGGTAATGGTCGAGGACCCTCATAGCCGCGCCTCCAGAACGAGGCGGGCAGAAAGACGAGTCCTGCAGTCTTTGGATCCAGCCCACCAGTTGGCAACTCGGAGTGTGCCGGATCTAACAACGCTATGGTGTGGATAATTGGTCTGGGGAGGGGAACGTCGGTATCTTCGATTATGAGTAGGAGCTGTGTCGTTCCTTCGGGTGTCCCGGCCCATGACAGCTGTGGCGATAAATTATTGCCAACACCTTTGCCGGAATGGGTCTCAGGAATCCGCTCGCCATCGTTAAAATCGCGACTCGAAAGCTGTATAGCCTCTGGTGCGAGCAGCGCCTGTCTGTTCCACACACTGTGCTGGTCTCCGCTACGAAAATCTCGGAGTAGTTCCCCAATCGAAGCCATTTTTACCCCCTCCACTCCATTCCTCCGTCGTTGGAAAACGTTACCATTACGAGGTTGCGAGCCAGTCGGGGTACCTGATGAATAAGTCCAATGGCTTAGCCTGTTGGACCTCGATTGCTAGGAACTCGCCCCGGGTCAAGCTATAGCCTCCGAGCTGATTTGGGAAGCCTTGCTGCTGCCTGGACGTGAGGCGGTCGACCTGTTTGCTCGATGGCTTAGGTCGGCTAAGGTGGCGTGGAGGTGCTAATGCAATCGAGATCCATCGGCTACGCTACACCAGCTACTCGGTTTATGCAGGAAGAGTTCGGCTGCTCGCGAGGCGGTTACCGTTTGAGCCGAAATAGGCCGGCGTGAGTGTGGTGTGACGAACTTGCGAAACACCGGCGATATGCACCCCCCTGTTTCGGCTCTAGCGTCGCGTTTGGGCTGGCGCGTTGGCATCGCGGGGCTGATGATCCATCGACAGATTGGCGGATTGGAGTGAATATGACAGAGACTAGTTCGATTCGTTTGGTGCTCGCAGATGTTGACGGAACGCTTGTAACCAACGAAAAAGTACTCACCGCCAGAGCCAAGAAGGCGGTTAAGCGACTCCATGACGCACAAATCCTCTTTTCGCTTACCAGTGGGCGACCTCCTCGTGGGATGGAGATGTTTATCGAGCCTTTAGATATCACCCTGCCTTTTGCGGCCTTCAACGGCGGTCAGATCGTCTCGCCGACCTTCGAAACGCTGGTTCAACATGTCCTTGACGATCAAGTATTGGGAGAGATTGTAGATCGCCTTGGCAGGGCGAAGCTCGATACCTGGTTCTACGCCGGGTCGGAATGGTACGTTCCAGATCGTGATGGCATTCATGTGGACAGAGAGTCAGCTACTGTGAAGTTTGAGCCCAAAGTTATGAACCACAAACATAGACCGTCAGGTTCGATTGTCAAGGTAGTCGGTGTCAGCGACGATCACAACCTGATCATGAAGATGACCGACGAGATCCGTGAGGCCCTTGGCGATAAGGTAACAGCTGAGGCTTCGCAGCCCTATTATCTCGATATCACCCACCCACTCGCGAACAAGGGAGCTGTGGTGGGCTATCTGGCTAAATGTTATGAGCTCAAGACTGATCAAATCGCCACCATTGGTGACATGCCAAATGATGTGGAGATGTTCACCAAGTCCGGATTGGCGATCGCGATGGGTAACGCTGAACCAGAGGTGCAACATGCTGCCGATCAGGTCACGACGTCCAACTCTGAGGAGGGATTCGCCAACGCCATGGATCGATTCGTCTTGGGGCGAGATGCATCCAATGCTTAGCAGCGATCGTGGGAGCGGAGTATGAGGCCAAGAACATAATTGCCGATCGACCTTTTCCTTCCCACACCCGCTCTTGTATCGGCGCCTCGTTGAGTGCGTGCCTGATCCTGTGTAGTTTTATTCGTCCGTCGAGACCAGGCATTGGAGGACAAGAGATACCGGCTGGCCATGTTCGAAGAGAAGAGGGTTGCTCTTGGGCCGAAAACTGTCATGAATAGAGGCTGACAAGGGCGAACTATGACGAGTGGACGCGGTATTTACCACATGGATTGTAAGACTTGTGGGTCAGCTAGTTTCGCAGCTGAGGCGATGATTGGACTGGTTTGTTAAAAATTTCTCGTCGCGCTACAGGATCTTTGCGAATGGTCGATATTCTGTTTGTAGCTCAAGAATTCTGTCTTAAGCCCTCCGGCATGACAGAATGGCAACCGCTCCCGCAAGACGGTGCTACCGGAGGAAGAGCTGGTCGGTCTCGTTGATCGACAAGGCGGGAAGCCTTTGCTTGGTGGCTCGGTTTCCCATTGACTTTGGGAGGCGCGTAGTGCAATGTTATAACGGCAAATACAACGTTACTGGTAGCGACAGTGGTCGAACGGTGGTTTCAAATAAGCGGTCGAGGGACGTGATTTTGACTCATGCTCTGCGTCCTGCATACGAGCTTGTCGCATGCTCCAGAAGCGGAACTCTGGCTACAAAGACCCGAACTCCTAGTTCCAGGCGCACCTGTGGTCGTGAGATGCGAGGCGGTCGCCGCGAACCAGGAGATATGCGCTCTATGGTCCGAACTTAGCTTCGATACTGAAGAAATCTCGATCTTTTGAGGCTTGTACCGACTGAGGTTCGCAAGCAAGGGTTGAGTGTCAGGGTTGAAGCTCTTGTCGGTTTGCAGCGTTCCGGTGCGGTGACTCCAGACCGGAACCACTCGATATTTCAATGCATTAGACGTTTTCGTCGTCAAGTTATAAAAACCAGGATCGCAGGGTCGATCTGTTCGCTAAAAGGAGATTACCGCCATGTCCCAATGGGGATTTGAGACACAACAGATTCACGCCGGTGCAGTCGCCGACCCAACCACGGGAGCGCGCGCCGTTCCTATCTATCAGACCTCAAGCTACGTCTTTCGCGATACGAAGCACGCAGCTGCACTCTTTGGACTCGAGGAACTTGGAAATATCTATACACGTCTCGGGAACCCAACCCAGGCCGTTTTTGAAGACCGGATCGCCGCTCTAGAGGGTGGGGTAGGAGCGCTCGCCACTGCAAGTGGACAGGCAGCCGAGACGCTGGCGTTGGTGAACCTAGCCGAAGGAGGCGGGCATATTGTTGCCTCCTCGTCGCTATATGGTGGCAGCTATAACCTGTTGCACTACACGCTCGCCAAGCTTGGGATTCAGACGACCTTCATCGTCAATCCTGATGATCTGGGAGAGTGGGAGTCTGCAATTCGCCCTGAGACTCGTGCCTTCTATGCAGAGACGATTGGCAATCCCAAGGGGGATATTATTGACTTTGCCGGGATCTCAAGCGTGGCTCATGACCATGGGATTCCACTAGTTGTAGACAACACGCTTGCAACTCCGTTCTTGGCGCAGCCCTTGCGTTATGGCGCGGATATCGTTGTACACTCTGCGACCAAGTTCATTGGTGGTCACGGAACGTCTCTCGGCGGAGTGATTGTGGATGGAGGCACCTTCGACTACGAAAATTCGGGTCGATTCACTAACTTTACCGAACCCGACGAGAGTTACCATGGCCTGATCTACTCTGAGCTTCCGGAGACACTTTGGCCGGCGCGCTATATTCTCAAGGCACGCCTGCAGTACATGCGTGATATAGGAGCCTCGGTATCGCCATTCAACGCCTTCCAGTTTCTCTTGGGGCTAGAGACCTTGAGCCTGAGAATGGAGCGCCATGTATCAAACGCGCTTGCGGTGGCAGAGTGGCTTGAGAGTCGAGATGAGGTTGCCTGGGTTTTATATGCAGGTTTGAAGTCGAGCCCATGGCATGAACGTCAGCAGCGCTACCTACCTCGTGGAGCGGGAGCGATCATTGGTTTTGGGATCAAGGGTTCTGAGGCTGCTGGTCAGCGCTTTATTGAGGGACTCGAGCTCTTTAGCCATCTTGCGAACGTTGGTGATGTCCGTAGTTTGGCTATCCATCCCGCATCGACAACCCATTCACAGTTGACTGAGGAGGAGCGTCTCGCTACTGGTGTTAGCGCTGACCTTGTCCGTCTCTCGATTGGGCTTGAGACCATTGATGATATCTTGGCTGACTTGGAGGCTGGTTTCCGTGCTGCAAAAGAGAGTTGAGGCTGTGACCACCGCAGCTTGGCGCGCTGGTCTATTTGTTGGACACCGTCAGTTTGCGCGCGTCTTCGATAGCTTCACGACCGAGATGGGCTCTGCGATTGGGCCCATCGACGTCGCCTATGAGACCTGGGGCACACTGAACGCAGATCGATCCAACGCCGTGCTCATTCTGCATGCCCTGACTGGGGATTCACACGCAGTTGGGGATGCGGAGGATGGACACCCCACGCCAGGCTGGTGGAACGGGCTGATTGGACCAGGACTGGCGATCGATACCAATAGGTATTTTGTGCTCTGTCCTAACGTTCTCGGTGGCTGTCAGGGGACGACTGGTCCTTCTTCGGTAGCGCCAGACGGAGAGGTATACGGGCCGCGTTTCCCAGCCATCACCGTCCGTGATCAGGTGGCGGTGGAGTTTGCACTAGCACAGCGGCTTGGCATCGAGCGGTTTGCAGCCATCGTTGGCGGATCAATGGGAGGAATGCGGGTCCTTGAATGGGTGGTCAGCTACCCGGAGGCTGCCGAGCGTGCTGTTGTGCTTGCCGTTGGTGCTGCAGCTAGTGCTGAGCAGATCGCACTCTCGTCGTTGCAGATTCGTATGATCAAGAGTGACCCGAACTTCTGTGGTGGAGATTACTACCGCTATGGGGTTGTCCCAGCTCACGGGTTGCGCCTGGCTAGAGAACTCGCGCACCTCAGCTACCGTAGCCCAGGCGAACTCGATGACCGATTTGGGCGTAGCCGCCAAACGGAGGCTTATCCGGAGACTGAACCGCACTCCTCTACTGAGGATGACTCTTTCGCGGTTGAATCCTATCTATCTCATCATGGGAAGAAGTTGGTACAGCGCTTCGATGCCAACTCCTATATTCGGCTCTCGGAGGCTATGAACCACCACGACGTTGGACGAGGACGAGGTGGTTATCGCGACGCGCTCAGTCGAGTGAAGGCAAAGGTGACGGTCATAGGGATCTCCTCTGATCGTCTATTTCCGGTCGCGCAACAACAGGCTATTGCGGATGCTTTGCCAACCTGTGAGGGTTTCTACGTAGTTGACTCCGAGATTGGTCATGACGGATTTTTGGTCGAGGTAAAGGCGATTGGCGACATCATACGGATGGCGCTCTAGCTGGTATAATCGTCGGTGGTTGGCTGTGAGCGCATTTGCCTCTGTTTAGCCAGAACCTGGTTAGCTGGCTTCGAGTGGCGGTGTAGGTAGAAAGCAGTTGCCAGTCCAGTGTTGTGGAAGCGAACCGCCCATGTTTATTTTCCAACCTGAAACCATCAGCGTATGGGTGTTAGATCGGCCCGGTTTTGGAGACTGCTGGCCTTGTGCTGTTTCGATAGAAAACTCGACTCATAGACGAGCTAGCAATGCGACCCAGAAGCTTGATCGCCACTAGGGGAGAGACGTAACTGGCGGCCCGTAGCGATTTTCTCCAGTGGTTGAGCGTTGCACCATGAATACCAACAGGATTATGGCGCCCACCAGTGGAACGAGGCCGATGAAGAACCATCCTCCGCTGTGGTCAGTATCGTGGAGCCGACGGATGGTGATGGCGAGAGATGGAACGATCAGCGCAAGTGAATAAAGAAAGTAGATTGCTACAAAAACCAGGTTATGCAAGAGGATGAGTGCAATCAGGAGAATAATGCCGACCACGGCGTTGCCCAGGTCGGCCTTCCAATACTCGCCTCTGGTCGACCGAGTACGGGAGTTCGTGTAGAGCCTCCACATTCTGAGGTATGCATCAATCAGTGCTATAGACGGCAGCTCAACAGTCCTGTTCGCATCCGCCGAGACTTGAAATTTTGGCAGACCCGACGATGTCGCACCCTCCTCTGACGGCTGCGTTTGGCCTAGGTTGTCGTTCTCGTAGCTCATTTACTTCTGGCCCCCAGATTGAGATGTTTGCAATTGTAGTTGTCGAAATATGGCAGCGGGTCACTGTCTGAAGACTCTTTGTCGTTCGTGTCAGTGATCGCTGTCGATCCACCCCTTAGCCGGTAGCTATGGTGGCACGTTCTGTGCCTTTCAGGGTCAGAGCGGACTGATGTGGAGATATAGATCGTTGAATTCGGCAGATGGATTCGCGCGCTGATGCGCCACGATGGTGAAGGAGCGCAAAGGATAGACTGTGGGTGGCAGGGGTGACTATGGAAGAGAAGATAAGTGAGGATCAACGACTCCACTGGGAGAGAACCTATCGCGAGAATCCATCGATGTACGGGTCCTCTGCCAGCGAGTCTGGTGCATACGCGATAGACCTGTTCTCGCGCTTGAAGTTGAACAGGGTTCTTGAATTGGGC
>DAHXNM010000195.1 GCA_027365375.1 Ferrimicrobium sp.
GAGGAACTCAAGGACCAGCTTGCATTCCTGATGGACCAGGTGCGTTTGACGCCAGCGAGCCGCTACCTGTCAAAGTATCCGCATGAACTCTCCGGGGGTCAGCGTCAACGAGTATCGATTGCCAGGGCACTCGCGGCTCGGCCGTCGGTCCTCCTCGCTGATGAGCCCGTCTCTATGCTCGACGTCTCGATCCGCTTGGAGATCTTGGCACTCCTGGACGACCTGCGCACGCGACTGGGTTTGGCGGTACTTTATATCACTCATGACATCGCCTCGGCACGATATCTCGGGGATGACATTGTGGTGATGTACGCCGGCCAGGTTGTGGAGCGAGGTACCGCAGAGGAGGTCACCCAGCGTCCCTCGCATCCATATACACAGCTACTGATCAGCTCGTCGCCTGATCCGGATTCGATGATCACGACGCCTCTGGCACGGCCAGAGTCGTCGATGCATCAAGGGGCCATGAACCCAAGCACTGTGGGGTGTCCGTTTGTGGTCCGCTGCCCCTTCGCCGATGACCAGTGTCGATTGGAGTATCCCCCCTCAACTGCGGTGGGCCTAGGACACTGGGTGAGTTGCTGGCATATAGAGGAGGCCCGCCATGACTGAGGTGTTGGCCTTTGAGTTCTCCTCAAAGAGCGTAGGAGAGTTGCGAAGGGAGGCAGAGAGGGTCTGAGCGGTGGATGGGTTGCGACGCGCTCTTGGTGGGGCCAAGTGCGCGTCGCCTAGTGATAGTTGTAATCACCTTGAATGGAAAGGCTAGCAGCAAGATGAAAATCTTCAACGGTGGGCGGTTTCGCCTTGGTATGGCGATGGTAGTGGCGACAGGTATCGCCTTAAGTGCCTGTGGAAGCAGTAGCACGAGTAGTAATAGCAGCAGTTCGTCGAAGACGACCTCATCCCAGAGTGCCTCTGCACAGGTCCTGACGATGGAGTCAAGCCCAACGAACCCGATCAGCAGGAACTTTAACCCGTTCTTGGCGACTTCGGCGGCGCAACTCCTTGGGGCGACCTCGATGATCTATGAGCCGCTCTATCAATTCGATCTCGCGAAGCCGACGGTCTCGTACCCGTGGCTTGCCACTTCGTACCAGTGGAACTCGAATGGAACGGCGATTTCCTTCACTATTCGAAAAGGTGTCAAGTGGAGTAATGGGAGCGCGCTTACGCCAGCAGATGTTGCCTTTACCTATAACCTGGTCAAACAGTACCCTGACATCAATACCAATGGATTGACGATCTCAAGCGTCTCGGTCTCAGGGGATACGGTGACGATCACGTTTCCCACCCCCCAATACACCAACCTTCAGGGTATCGCCAACGTTCCTATCGTTCCCGAGGCGATCTGGAGTAAGGTAGGCGATCCGGGTAAGTATCAGGATCCAAACCCGGTAGGGAGCGGTCCTTACAAGTTGGCGACCTTCACTCCTGAGGGCATTACGCTCACCAAGAACCCCCTCTATTGGCAGCCTGTTCATGTAACGACACTGGACTTTCCGGTCTATTCGTCGAATACGACGGCGCTTGAGGCACTGGACACCAACCAGGCACAGTGGGCCGGCAACTTCATCACGGGCCTTAACAAGCTCTATATCAATCCAGATCCAGCGCATCACAAGGCATGGTTCAATCCTGAGAATACGGTGTCGTTGATTCCGAACCTTCACACGTGGCCGACGGATCAGCTGCCAGTACGTCAAGCTATCAGTGATGCGATCGACCGAAATGCGATCTCCACCGATGGCGAGTCGGGGCTTGAGCCTCCGGTGACCAATCTTTCGGGTCTTGTGTTGCCTACGTTCAAGTCCTATAGTACCTCTGCACTGGCCAAGTTCACGGTCAATGACAATGGCAGTGTTCAGGCGGCGGACGCGGTCTTAAAAAAGGCTGGCTATACGATAGGCTCCAATGGTTACTACCAACTCAACGGCAAGACGGTGACGATCCAGGTGACGGATCCATCTTCGTATAGCGACTATGCCGCCGATGACGAAATCGTGGCAGCTGATCTGCAGAAGGCCCACATCGATGCGACCTTTGTTGGACAGTCCGTGTCCGCTTGGTCAAGCGACGTTGCTTCAGGGAACTTCCAGCTCACTGAGCACTGGTCGGCCCAGGGTATCACGGATCTTCGGAAATAAGCGGTAATCTGGGACCAAAATCGACCAGGAATCGGGAAGCCGTTCAGCTGTCTGGAGGTGGTTGGCTAGAGTGAGACCGTCATCTCAGTAGTTCTACAGTACACCACCAGTGAGCGCGCAGGAGAGACCAAGGGATCATCCTTCATCTCTCACCTGCCTGGGTTGGTCGGGAACTGCTACGAGAGAAGCGCTCCAGAGATGTGCGTCGTCACCGGAGTGACTGTAGCTAGTCGCGTCCAATCAGGCCTACCAGCGACAAGGAGTGCTCTGATTCTAAAGTTTGCAAAGTTCGTCATGCCAAAGGCGATGCGCTTGATCCGTTTGATGAGGTTGTTCATCGACTCTGTGGGTCCATTGGTCACAAAGGACTTATGCCAGGCCAGGATCTCGTCATGCCATTCTCCTAGGGTTCTCCCAAGGAGTTGGACCTCAGCGGGTCGTTCTTCATCGGTAAAGTCGCTGATGAGAGCATCGAGGTGGTCACTGGCAAGTTTTGGGTCACGATAGGCGTAGAGCTCTCGTAGTGACTCCTTGGCCCGCCAGGTGGTAGCCACCTCGTTGTCTGGGTCACCCAATTCAAGCAGGTGAGTAAGTTTCTCGTTGGCATTTTCAGTGAGATTCTCCTTGGCCATCGTCAGGAGTCGCCGGATGCGATAGAGGGGATCACCACCTCTGCCGCGGTGACCAAGGATGTTCTGTTGTACCCTTCTCCTCGCCTCATCAAGTCGAGAATTGGCGATCTTTATGACGTGAAATGGATCGGCTACCATGGTGGCGTTGGGAAGAACAGCACGGAAGACCGATCGGTAGGAACCAGCCAGATCAAGGGTTCCCCACTTGATCGCATCACGCCATTCCTTGGGCTGATTGGCAATCCACTTCTTTGGCTCCTTTGCCTCTCTACCAGGGACGACATCGAGGAGGGTTGCACATTTAACGTCCACGATTGAGGTCGACCAGTGCTGGATGCGATAGCGACCCTCACGATAGAACAGGATCTCGTCTAATCCGAGTGCATGAACCTTGCCGTAACGATTGGGATCCTCTACGAGGGGAGTCCCATAGGCGATGACCGCATCGTTGATCGTGTGCCAATCGCAATCGAGCTCCCTGGCTACCGACGACACCGATCGACCGTCTCTACCAACCACTCGCGTTGCCCACCTACCGGCTCTGTCGGTGAGTTTGAGTCTTGGCGCTGCGATGCGTGAATCTTGGTCACTAAAGGACCCTGCGCTACACTTGGGATCCCTACACACCCACCTGTGTTTGTGCCAGATGAGTCTGACCGCACGGCCAAAGCTTGGTAGATCGATCAGTTCTACCAGGGATACTCCCTTGGAGTAGCTTGTTCCATGACAGAGAGGACACTTTGGCCGCTCGCCTCGACACTCGATGTGGACTCGAAGGGGTATCTTTGCGCCCTGATCATCTAGATCCTCAACCCCGAGTAAATTAACGTCACTTAGACCGAGCAGTATCTTGGCAATTCGGATAGGATTTTGTTCCACAGGGGCCCTCCAGGTTTTGAGTTATTGCTAACCCCATTCTGGCAGAGTCCCTGTACCTCTCTCAAGTTCGCCCCTGGTACGTAACTACAACTCATAGGATTCCCCACTCAAATCCGAAGTCCCAGTAATCCCCACTGTTGCCCATGCAAGCGCAACCGATCCACCAACACGACCTACCAGTGAATCCAATGGTTGAGATGTCACAACCAGTTTGTACTCGCAACCAGTTTGTACTCGCAACCAAGAATCACCACCGAATCGATGACCTTACATTTCCTGGAGCTACCCAAGGTATGGCCCGTCCGATGCCGGGACAATGTCGCTTGTCAGCCGTCACCCCTATCACGACACCGCGCTCCCCGATTGCGTTCCCCGATTGTTAGCCCTCAAGAAGATTGGCGGCACGCCAACAGAACGGTGTTGGTGGCCAGCGACCCCTAGCAATATGAGAAAATGAGTAGTTGCTGGACCAGTCCGGCATCGTGGGTAGCTTCACTCTCGCTAACATCCGAAGTCTTTGGTGAAGTGATCAAGGTTGCTGTAGTACCCGAGTGCTACGTGCTCGCTCGTGGAGCGAAGGGATCAAGACCAGCGATGCGCGCACGGCGTAGCCACGGGCGATCCCTCCGAAAACCTGGTCAGTACACTTGCGACCAGGAACGAGCCGACCCTCCGTCAGCCAGCACCGACTACGACACCAGCAACCCTACCCACAACACCGAGAATTAACGACAATTCTTGCCCTGTACGCGCAACCTAAGAGAGTCCTTAGCTAGATTCAAGGAAATGACTACACATGTTGAGCTCACCACCGAGGACATCAACTTCATCCACGGCCAGGAGCTCTTCTTCGTTGCGACCGCGCCGCTTAGCGATCATGGCCACATCAACTGTTCGCCGAAGGGTCTACGTGATACTCTCTATGTGCCTGATGCCCGACATATCGCGTATCTAGACTTGACTGGTTCCGGGGCAGAAACGATCGCGCATCTACGCGAGAACGGACGGATAACGCTGATGTTCTGCTCGTTCGCTGGAGTACCGAACATTCTACGAATCTATGGCAGTGGACAACCACTCCTGCCGGGTGGATCACGATATGATTCCTTGATCACAAAGTTTCCCGAACGAGAGGGTGCTCGTGCCATCATCTTGATCACCATTGCGAGCGTGACCAACTCCTGTGGCTATGGCGTACCGATGGCCGCCCAGATGCGCCAACGCGACCGGCTTGAAAACTGGCTTGCTGCTAAGGGCAGCGACGGTTTAAAGAACTACCGCAAGCGCCACAATGCCCGTAGTATCGATGGTCTCCCAGCCATACCGTAACCTGCGCAACAGCTAGTCCATCAGCTCGCGTTGCAAGCAACTCCTGCGCCGTCGGGCCAAGGACGGTGACCGTTGGGCCAAGGACGGTGACCGTTGGGCTGTGATGGATCCCGTCGATGGTCTCGTGGATATCTAGTCTCGCCAGGATGGCCGCGCTGGGGTCAGGCTTGTCACCCCTTGACCCAACCCGAGCGCCAGTTTGGCGGCACGAGCCCCTGGCTGACGGCCCGAATACGCGGTCAAATCATTCCAAAAGATACCCCAACCACTGGCGAGACGCTCAGAACGACGGCCGAGGCGAACCAGCGACCGCATCGCAACACGCGTAGCCTTGGGGTGCCCCAGTGCCACACGCTGGATAGTGTAACCGGTGGTCAAAAACTCGCGAAAATGCTGATCGATGGCACGACGATAGGCCGCATCGCCGTTAGCACCCCATCGATCGATCACTGCCGCACACAGCGACGCACTCGTGAGTGCCGCGGCGATCCCCTCGCCCTGGAGTGGGTTCACAAGGCCTGCTGCATCTCCCACGAGATAGACCCCCTCCGCAGCGACTCGTGTACCAACAAGCCCCATCTTCAACCAGCCGCCCATCTCCTGGTGTGTCCCAACCGTGGTGATGATATTGCGATCAACCAGATCCTGTTCATAGCGGTCTAAGAGCTCGCGTGCTCCTTTCGCACGAGCGCGTTGTGCACCAACACCGACCCCAATGCCAAGGTTCAACTGATCGCTGCCCTGATCAAATACCCACCCATACCCCGGAGTCACCATCTCTCGACCCTCTAGCAACAGATCAACGCGGTCCGTGCGTGTGGAACCCGAGACATGTCGCCGTAAGGCAAATCCAAAGAGGACACGGTCAGGATCAACCATCCCCATTGCACGCGCGACAGCAGAGTTTGCCCCATCGGCACCCACCACCACGTCGAAGCCCTCGTCAACCCCATCAAGGTGAACTCGCAAGCGGTTACCCCGCCGCTGAACAGCGCCAACTACCCCCACCCGACTCTCAGCCCCCTCCGAGATCGCCTGGCGGTAAAGAATATCATCAAAGTCCTTGCGCCGGATCGTCAAACCGTAACCACGATGACCTAACCCAGGCCGCGCTGGCATGAGCATCTCATCTCCGTCAAACCCGAGCCACATCGACCCGATCCGATGAGCGTCCCCAGGGAGGGGCACCCCTACCCGCTCCAGCACGGACAGCGCCAACGGACCAACCACATCCCCGCACGCCTTGTCCCTCGGAAAGGTCGATCGATCGACTAGTACGACCTCATGACCGCATCTGGCCAGCAGGAGCGCTGTCAGCGACCCCGCAGGGCCTGCACCAACAACCAGTACCCTCATGAGAAGCTGATCTGAATTACGCGCAGCTGAAGGTCGCCACCTGTGCCTCCACTCGGAAAGGGATCCTTGATGCCGACCTCCCAGTAGAAGCCGTCGTTTCCCGCCTTGGAGGCCAAGATAACATCCTGGCCCTTGGTGACGCTCGCGTTGTAGAGATGCCACCCGGCGTCCGGAAGCGCAGCCTTGAAGAAAGCGAGAACCTGCGCGGGACTCATAGAAGACCGGTACAGAACATACCCATCAAAATTCGTACCCTGAGGGTTAAGATTCTTATAGGTTCTTGGCACCATCCCTACCGGCACCAACAGTGTCTCGGCGATGTTCTTGGGG
>DAHXNM010000216.1 GCA_027365375.1 Ferrimicrobium sp.
TATAAGTCGACGCTTGTCGGTGGTGAAGCGTCTTAGTGACTGGGTTCTTCCTCGTGGACCTGCCCACAGGGCGAGGAGTATGCCAGCTCCAGCGACTCGAACGGCGGCGAGCCAGGTTGGCTGCAGCTGATAGTGCTGGAAAAGTTCTTGGGCAGCAATCCCGGAAAATCCCCAGAGTATTGCGGCTACAACTATCCCGAAGACTCCTGGTCGCTGATAGGGAAGCTTATATTGTGCCACGGTTCGAGTGTATCGATCGGCGTGATGGAGTTGGCACTGCGAATCGATATCAGTCCGCATTGTAGCGAAGGCAGCGCTGTGGTCACGAGAAGTTGATGCTCAGCAGATATCTGCTTTATTGTGGTTGCAGTTACATAAGTGGATGCGATGAACGAAAGGTGCAACCGTGAGCAGTCCGAGCGCTTCGTTTTCAGTGACGTTACGAGTGGAGATTTCAGGTTCGCGGCTTGTTGGTGCGATTACGACCGTGCTAGCTGATGCCGGAGGAGCGATTACCGCCCTTGATACCGTGGAGTCTCGTGGTGAACGGCTAGTTGTCGACGTAACCTGCAACGCCGTCAACGAGGAACACGCTTCGCAGCTGCGCGCTAGCGTGGAAGCTATCGAGGGAGCCACGGTTCGTGCGATGAGCGACCGTACACTCTTGCTGCATCTGGGCGGTGTTCTGGCCACGGAGTCAAAGGTTCCTTTGAAGACGCGCGACGATCTTTCGATGGCTTATACGCCTGGGGTGGCACGCGTGTCGCTCGCGATCTCTCGCGACCCGAGCGCGGCCCGGAACTTGACGATCAAACGAAACAGCGTGGCTGTTGTTACCGATGGGTCAGCGGTGCTTGGACTCGGCAACCTTGGGCCAGAGGCGGCGCTTCCAGTGATGGAGGGTAAGGCTGTGCTTTTCAAGCGCTTTGGCGATGTTGACGCTTGGCCAGTGTGTTTGGCGTCACAGGATGTCGATGAGATCGTTCAGGCTGTTCGGATGATCGCCCCTGTTTTCGGTGGTATCAACCTGGAGGACATCTCAGCGCCTCGATGCTTTGAGGTGGAGCGCCGTCTTCGTGAACATCTCGACATACCAGTTTTCCATGATGATCAACACGGAACCGCTATCGTTGTCCTCGCAGCCATCTTGAATGCTTTGAGAGTGGTCAACAAGAGCTTGGCAGATGCCAAAGTTGTTGTTCTAGGTGTGGGTGCCGCGGGCGTGGCAATCGCTAAATTGCTGATCAGTGAGGGTGTCGGTAACCTTATCGCGGTGGACAGAGATGGAATTTTGGAACCTGACTCGATTGCGCTTGATGAGACTCGGCTCTGGGTTGCACAGCACTCTAATCCATATGGAGTTAAAGGGGATTTGCATACAGCGTTACAGGGGGCGGACGTCGTGATTGGTGTGTCTGGTCCTAATCTGGTGACAGAGGGTGATCTACGAATGATGGCTGCAGATCCGATCGTTTTTGCGCTTGCAAACCCAGACCCCGAGATCGATCCGGCGGTAGCTCGCCGCGTTGCTAGGGTAGTCGCGACCGGTAGGAGCGATGAGCCTAATCAGATCAACAATGTGTTGGTCTTCCCGGGTTTCTTTCGCGGTCTATTAGATGCAGGTGCGACAAAGATAACTTCGGCGATGGAGTTAGCTGCAGCCCGTGCGCTTGCTGCTATCGTGACCGAGGACGAGCTGTCCCCGGCCTACATCGTTCCGACGGTATTTAATCCGGCGGTAGCTCCAACGATTGCTCAGGCTGTCGAGGCGGCTGCCAAAGGAGACTGAGGCCTTCACTTGTCCCTATTCGCGTCGATGATGCGCTACTACTTGTTTCGTTTGGTTCCTGGTTGACTGATCCAGCTTCGACGCGTGAGAAAATCGATGTCGCGCATCGGATCTCATTCGCTCGCTTTAGCTCTGGCGTTCTAGTTGGTGCACCCGCTCCTTGGCCTCACTCGTTATCGGCTCGCGGCGGAAGGTCTCTACAGAAATTGTACGAGGTGCTCATCAGTTAATATCCAAAACGTTAACTTCCGGCCGGCTAAGGGCTCTCTTTCATCTCCTCTTCATTTGGTCGGTTGATCCAGACCTCGGTGTTGAGGGTGGGTGGGGTCGGAACCTTGTTCACAAAGCGTTCGGGGTGGTTTTGATAGGCACCTTTTAG
>DAHXNM010000217.1 GCA_027365375.1 Ferrimicrobium sp.
CGGGCCCGCCATCTCTCATCTCTACCGCCTCAAACTTACCTGTTGAGGCTCCTGACGGCACGATGGCACGGCCGCGAGCGCCGCCAGCAAGAGCGACCTCCGCCTCAACTGTAGGATTTCCGCGAGAGTCGAGCACCATTCGCGCTGCTACCTGGGTGATCTCAGTATCGTTGCGTGTCATGGGGCTACCTTTCGTCTTGTCTTGTTTTCTCATCTAACTTAGCATCCAAGCAGGTCTAGTAGCACATCGCTGTCATAGTTGGCGATGGCCGGTTAGCCGCTTAACCTGGCATGAGCCCCTCTAGAAGACGGGCTGCGTGACGAAGTGTCTCCTCAAGATCGATCTCTTGGGTAAGCGCGGTCAAGGCGGCCAGCGTAAAATTGGTCGCATTTTGGTCAGTCGCAGAGGCAGCATTCACTCTCGCGCTTAGTTCGTCGGGAGTAAGGCCGAGGCCAGTGAGCTTGCGGTAGCTCTTTTGGAGTCTGAGCGCCGCTGGGAGGGCTTCGGGCACCTGGGATGGGGCAGAGTTCCTCCGCTCTTCGGCCTTTATGGTCTCCCAATTGGCCACGACTTGCTCGGCTGAGTCGACGGTTATGTCGGCAAAAACGTGAGGGTGACGTCGAACGAGTTTAGTCTGGAGCGTTCGTGCAATGGAATCAAGATCGAAGTCGTCCACCTCGCTAGCTATCTCGGCGTGCATCAGAACCTGGAGGAGCAGATCTCCGAGCTCCTCCTCCAGATGAGCAACGAGAGCAGGCTCTTGTTCCTTGGTAACACCATCGGTTAACTCAAGATCATCGATTGCCTGGACCACCTCGTGAGCCTCCTCTAGTAGGTGGCGTGCCAGCGAGCGATGCGTCTGCTCTGCATCCCAAGGGCACTCGGCGCGCAGTCTGTGTACAACGTCAATTAATGAACTTAAATCGACGTGGAGCGGGGTTAGATCGGTTATGAAGAGGCTGGTGAGGTGGTCGCAGATGTCGAGTTCGACACTTGTCTCAACGACGTCAACTACTTTCTCATCGGCCTGGCCGAGGTGGTAAAGCATCTGGACGTGACCGTGGCGCTCTTCTACTTTGGCGGTGATCTCTCGTGCGATCATGGGGTCAAAGCACTGTAGCACGAGCAGCGTTTCGCTATCGGTGGGGAGCTGGTCTAGAAGATCAATAGCATCGACGATCTTTAGCCCGTCGATCGGATCCTTATGGAGCCTGAGTGCGACATAGTCGATGAGACCGAGGCCTGCTCCGATCTCGATAGTGATGCCTGGCTCTGCGAGTAGGAGTTGTACGCTCCGTTCTCCGATCGCAGGGGATCCGGGAACGACGTAGGCAAGCCGAGTGTCACTCGTCGATTTTGCGAGACTCACGATTCGATCCGCGATCTTTGGATAGAGCTCATCGAAGTCGGTAGCTCCGTCGTAGAGGTCATCGCAGCTGAGGATGGGTACTGCCGACTCAACTATCTCAGAGATGGCTTCAGACAGGCCAGGATGGCGGAGTGTTCTGCACACCACTGTGGTGCACCCCTCCAAGGCGGCAGAGAGACTTTGTGGTGAAGCATTGGCGATGCCGGCTCCGACGAGGACAATAGTAGGTTGCATGGAGCCAGGTTACCGTCTCTTGTGGTGTTGCTAAGAGCCTCAGTTGTGCGGAGCCACTAGCTGAGCTTTTGGGTTCTGGTAGGATCGAGCACTATCTTGGAGTGGCAGGAGTCCACGGCTCGGCTAGCTCGCTTCTTGTTTTTCGACGGCTGATGAGCGCTGAGGTTACGCTTTCACCCACATTTGCATCAGATCTCGAGAGGCCCGCGCGATGCTAGTGGCTTGAGATGTCGCTAACGAGATTTATCAAGAAAGTGCCGTCCCATCAGGAGAATGACGTTTCATCAAATGTTTAAGTTTTCCACAAAGTGTTCCGAGAACTTAATTCTGAGGTTCCCCACGAACCTCAGAGCATGGGTGGAGGAGGAATTGGGTGGATGCGTTATGCCCTGTCTGTCGTGAAAAGGAGCTCGTAATTATCGAGCTTGGGGTCGGCGATCATGAGGTAGTTCTCGTGAGTTGTGCCGCCTGTGGTAGCCGTTGGTGGCGTCGCGATGGATTTGAAACACAGGTTGCTGAAGTGGTGGAGTTGGCTATGACTAGCGCGCGGTCGGGAGGTCGCCGCAAGAGCGGTCGACCTACTAAAACTGCATCCTGATGCGACGATAACCCAGCCCACAAAATCGACTGGCCTAGTGGCTGTAAGATGTTGTGGGCTAGGCGAGAGCTGAGCGCGTTTGATTGGGCTGTTACCGGGGTTTGTTCACTCGCGTGTACGGTCGATAGAGGAGAGCACAACCGCTGGCTGGGCTTCCCTGCGTATCTTGGAGACTCATTTTCTTTCTTTGAGGATGGAGTTGTAATGGCGCGTGTAAGCCGTTATCAACGGTCTGGGCTAGGGCGGTTCGTATGTTTGTGGACCGGTTAAGCGGGGTACTCTTCGTCGGTTGGCAGTGTTCAGTTCAAGAGCTAGAAAGCTTCCAATGACCACAGGGACCGTGCAGATCTGGGGTGTGAGCGCTACGCGATCATCATCGAAGATCAAAATCATGACCAGATCAGCCAAGTTAACCAGATAACGAGAGCAAGAACGCAAGAGTCAAGTCCAGACTCAAAATATCGATACTTGTACAAGGTTGGGTGCATCTTTAGCCCAACGCCTCGCCGACAGTTGCTGAAACGCTACGCTAGTGGTCGAGATAATCGCCGTTAGCTTTGCGCGCCCAGAAATGTGCGCATGCGTTGTTCGGGGTGTGGATGCATGATATCGGAGAGTCGCACGAGCCAAGCTACCGTCTCTATCGCGTGGCTGATCAGACGGTGCTGGGGTAAATGCAGCCAATGAACATAGCCTCCGCCAGGCTAGCGCTGCGAGGACGTCGAGGGAAGCCGCACGCCAGCTCTACTAAGACACAGCATGGCGACCCAACGAAGCATCAGCCAGCTATGTGGTTGCGTGAATGACCCAGCAAGCTCCGGCGTTCGGGGTGGAGAAGATTGCAGTTCTGCTAGGCTCGCCAGTGTTCGGTGGGTCGCCGAGTCGGCTAGAATGCGCTAGTTTGGTCCCGCTGCATGACCGTCATGACGGGTTTGTGCATTTGAGCAGTCGTCGTAGCGAAAGAGGGTGAATCCGGCTCATGAGCGATATTTTCAAGGCCTACGATGTGCGTGGTATCGTACCAGACGAACTAAACGAGGACTGGGCGCGAGCTATTGGAGCGGCTTTTGCAGAGGTCGCCGATGCCGACCAGGTGATCGTGGGATCAGACATGAGACTCTCTTCGAGTGGGCTCAGAGCTGCATTGACAGATGGTCTCACGGGAGCGGGAATCGATGTTATCGACCTCGGTCTAGCCTCGACAGATCTTCTTTATTTCGCCAGTGGGAAACTCGATCGCCCCGGGGTGATGATTACCGCCTCGCACAACCCTGGCAACTATAACGGTATCAAGTTCTGCAGGGCAGGTGCGAGCCCGGTAGGCGCCGAGAGCGGCTTGGTGGAGGTGCAGGAACTGGCGACCAAATATCTTGCCACCTCGGTGCCAACACGTGCGGTTCACGGAACGCGCCAAGAGCGTCCAATGCTAGACGAGTACGTCTCTCATGTGCACTCATTTGTCGACGTGGCCAAGCTGCGTGGTTTGCGGGTCGTTGCCGACACCGCCAACGGTATGGGTGGTTTGATTGTGCCACCGGTCTTTGATGGCCTTGGCGTCAGCCTAGAGGTGCTCTACGGGGAGCTCGACGGCTCCTTCCCGAACCATCCAGCAGACCCTATCCAGCCCGAGAATTTAGTTGACTTGAGGGCCAAGGTCCTCTCCATGGGTGCTGACGTTGGGCTGGCGTTCGATGGCGATGCTGATCGAGTATTCCTCGTCGACGACAAGGCGGCACCGGTCTCAGGATCGACGACTACTGCCTTGATCGCCCGCCGCATACTGAGCCGATATCCCAAGGAGACGATTTTATACAACCTTATCTGCTCAAAGGCTGTCCCAGAGGTGATTACGGAGGCGGGCGGAGTGGCCATCCGTACCCGGGTTGGCCATTCCTTCATCAAGGCGGACATGGCTCGTACTGGCGCTATCTTTGGGG
>DAHXNM010000305.1 GCA_027365375.1 Ferrimicrobium sp.
ATTCCAATCTGCAAACCCAGCTCCTCACTCACGCTCGTTAGACATGTGCTCTTTTCAACCAACGTTGCTATTACTCTGAGATAGAGTTTAAGGCCAGGGAGAGGGAATGGGCATCCTAGACGATAAGCAGCTTCTGATCACAGGTGTTCTCAACACCTCATCGATCGCCTATCAGATAGCTCGTGTCGCGCGCGATGAAGGCGCCGATACAATACTCACCGGATTCGGTCGAGGGTTATCAATTACACGCCGCGTCGCTGCCAAGTTGGGTTCTGATGTACGGGTAATAGAGCTAGACGCCGCAGATCCCGCATCGGTTGATCAAGCGGCATCAGAGGTCCAAGCGACCTGGGATCGCCTAGATGGTATTGTACATGCGATCGGCTATGCCCCACCTAGTTGCCTAGACAAGCCGATGTTGGAGGCACCCTGGGAGGATGTCGCCACCGCAATCCAGGTCTCTGCCTATTCATTGGCGGAGCTCGCCAGAGCTTTTCGTCCTCTTCTTGCAGCCGCACAAGGAGCGTCTTTGGTCGGCCTTGACTTTGACGCTACCGTGGCGTGGCCAGGCTACAACTGGATGGGAGTAGCTAAGGCCGGTCTTGAGTCGCTGAGCCGATACCTTGCTCGCGAACTTGGTGACTCCCAGATCAGAGTTAATCTAGTTTCGGCAGGGCCTATCAGAACAATCGCCGCCAAGTCAATTGAGGCGTTCAAGATGTTCCAGGACAACTGGGGAGATCGCTCTCCTCTGGGCTGGGATCCCGAGAACGCAGTACCAGTTGCGCGGAGCGTCGTCGCACTACTCTCGGACTTTTTCCCGATGACTACAGGTGAGTTGATTCACGTAGATGGCGGCTATCACGCCTTTGGCGCCTAACTGGCGTATTGCCGCTGGCGTCAGCTTGATTCGCTATGGCTTGATCATCTGACTTAATTGCGCTACCATCGGTTGTGGTTCATGGACGAACCACCAAGTTCGCAATATGTGAGCGAAGAGATACAACAACTGAATTGCTTGTCGTTGGCACCATTTGCTAGTGGCATCACTCTTCAGATCGGGCATACAGCCAAGGAGGGCCAATGCATCGAAGATTCCGTCAACCGCCGTTGTTCTATGCAACGATACTCGCCATGGTTGCATCTGTCATGGTTGCATCTGTCAATGTTCGCTGGCCAGACCAACTCACCAGCGCGGTCGCCAAAGGTGGTGGATCCGGCTCGACCTACCACATAGTTCTTCGCGGATCACATGGTACAGATAGTAAAACCGGCGGGCAGATCGGCCCGGTATTTATCCCTTCGCTCATAACCCACACCGGAGCCTCGCTGGCTACGAGTTGTGTCAGCTATCGAACCGTGGAGCCTTCATCGAACACTCTGTACCAAGCCGAGCTGTCGTGGGCTCAGGCGATGTGGGCTCGCTTGAGCGTCTACCCGAGGTGTGATGCCAATCCAGTGGGCACTCTGAACATAGAGATCATCTGGGAGCAGGTGGTCAACGATCGTCTACCCACACCCAAAATCAGCGCACACCCACAGCTTGGCATCGTCAACGTACCCATGGAGCTGCTTACCTCAACCACCACTGGAACCACGACAACAGTCTCCACCAACGATGGACCTCTCACCATCCATGCTTGGTCGTGGAGTTCATGGCAGTTCAGTACCAATTCTCCCAAAGGTGCACCTCCGTCGGGAAGCAATCGCGTGACATGGTATCGACCAACTCGCCCTGGACTCGTGGACGCCGGACTAAGCGAACACTGGTCAGGTGACTACTCCGTTGGAGGACTCTCCGGAACCTTGCCAACGTTGACGGTATCAAGCAATTTGATCCAGTACCCGGTTATAGCGCTCACGACATTACTTCACAACGTTCTCTAACTATCCCCCTTAGCTTTCGCCTCAACTGTGGCACATAACAGGAGGTAGAGCGTGACACCCTCCCCGCCCTTACAGACGCGGCTTGCGCTTTCGTTTGGTCAACCTCACCGTCGACCCGATGCACAACCGCTAAGCACGAGCGTGTTGACTTCGTCAACTACTAACGACATGCCATCGACCAAACGAGTGTCATCTTTTTGCCCAGCAACGCATAGAACTATACTCTCTTGAGTGAGAGCCGACTCCACAACGCCCACAGCGAGCACAGAGGCGATCGTATTCGATCTTGGCGGCGTCTTTATCGACTGGGATCCGAGAACCTTATATCGTAAGCTCATCCCTAGGAGCATGGGTCAGAACTGGCCAGAGCTGCATAAGTATGCATAATCTAATTGTACAATTGAGATACGCCCAGTTCGCGTGCATAGAAATGCGACTGATAGCATTCATTTGCACGAATTTTGGATTCTGACTCGCGCTCCTAGTGAGGCAGCGATGGAGTATTTCCTCGAGACCGTCTGCACACCAACCTGGCACCTCCAACTCGACGCCGGAGTGTCGTTCACAACAGCGGCTGAACCATTGATGGCCAAACATCGACCGCTGCGTTCGTTGATACAAGCCTACAACGACCGCTTCGACGAGATGTGGGGGGCACTCAGCTCCGCACTGGTCCAGATGCTGGTAGAGATCCAGCTATCAGGCGTTCCCACCTACGCAGCCACGAACTGGCCGGGCGAATACTGGAACCTGGCAATGGACACTTTCCCATTCCTCCGATCCTTTGACGGCGCCCTTGTATCTGGCCTGATCGGCTTCACCAAACCCTCGCCTGCGTTCTTTCAGACACTCACCATCGCCTTCTCATTGACCCCAGCTCGCACGCTATTCATAGATGACCGCCTCGATAATGTCGATGCGGCTCGCAAGGCTGGCTACCGTGGCCATCAATTCCTCGATAATCTCAATCTTCGAACATTTCTACTGGAGAACGGCGTGTCGATCAACCAAGGTGGCGTCGAGGGAGACGATCGCTCACGGTCGTAATCATCAGGCTCATCCAATCTTGTCAACCTATCGTCTGTCTCAAAGCATACGTGCTAAACACGGCTCAGACAAACTTCTCGCTACTCGCGTTGTTTGATCGCATCCCGAATTAGCGAGACGTCCTCGACACGCGGTCCATCACCCGAACCAGGCACCTCAAGGATTATGTCCGCAAAACGGAACACCTCATGGTCGATAAAATCGACTAAAGCCTCAAGGCCAATCGCGCCCTCTCCTAGGTTGGCGTGCCTGTCGTGAGCCGAGCCGAGCTCGGTCGCTGAATCGTTTAGGTGCACCACTGGGATGCTGCCAAACTCGGATAACAACTGCGCCGCGAGCTCTGAAGCTACCCCTCGATCACGCAAATCATACCCCGCTGCGAACAGATGCTGGGTATCGATACAGATGCCCACTGCATCCGGTCGAGCACAGCGATCAAGCAGGGCACGAAGCTCCTCTACGGACCGCCCCATGGAAGCGCCTCCACCAGCAGTGTTCTCTAGAAGCAGCTTGGTATCCGGCGACGCGAAATCGAGGCCCGGCTCGACACCTAGTAACCATCTATCGAGACTGGCGTCGAACCCAGCACCTTTGTGAGACCCTGGATGGAGAACAACAGCTGAGAGGTGATCAGCGGAAGCGGCCATCATCACAGCGACGAGCAAGTCACTCGACTTGGTTGCAAGTAGAGGATCATCAGAGCCCAGGTTTATCAGGTACGAAGCATGCACGACCAACCGCTCCACTCCTCGTGCAAGTGCTACAGTCGTAGTCTCACCGGCTGCCGATGGAGCAATCGGCCGAAACTTCCAAGTGCGAGGTGAGGAGAGGAAAAACTGCGCCGCCTCAATACCGAGGGAATTGGCGCGCTGCAACAATCCATCAACACCGCCTGCAGCTGAGACGTGGGCACCAACTCTCATTCCGGCAAGGCTAGCTGCTGACCCCGATCAGCCGTCCGACTAGTATTGCCCGGTGGCGATCAACCGACGATCGCCACAAATCGATACACGTGGCAGGTGGAGGCTCATGGCAACCAAACTAGAGATTGAGCTGACGAGTCAGCTCAACAATGACAGCTGGACTTGGCGAGCGGCAGGCGCTCGCAGTCCCAAGGGGACTGTCGCTGCTGGGCTCCTCTACGACGGGGCGAAAATCGGCGACGTTGCTCGTGCCGAAGTATCCATGGGACTCGATGGTATCGAAGTCCTTGCCGTCACAGCTCCAGCACCGAAGAAGTCAGCTGACAATAGAATTGAGATCATAGGCTCGTCTTCAGATGATCCGTTGGTGACGATCTCGGGCCGCAAAAAGGGTCGTTCTGACCGTCCTGGTCGCGGTACTCGCGAAGGCGGCGAACGCTCACGCCAAGGCACTGACAGAGGTCGACAGGGTCAGGGTCCACGCAGTCGTCAAGGAAATGGGGAACGCACCCAGCGCACGAACGACGGAGCGCGCACCCAGCGCACTAACGACGGAGATCGCACCCAGCGCACTAACGATCGAGACCGACCGGCGTCGCAGGACAGAGGTGCCCGGGGTCGACCTGCTTCCAGCGATCGACGTCGAACAGGTCGACAAGAGGCTAAGCGTCTACACCCAAAGGAGACCCATCGCAGGGAGGTGCTTGAATCGCTACTGCCTGAGCATCGTCCGATTGGAGAGGCTCTCATGAAGGGCGGGCTGCCTGCAGTTCGAGCCGCTATATCAGAACAAAATACGCGGGCCACTGCGGCTGGAGAACCCGAGACACCCGTGGATGCAACCCTCAAAATTGCCGAAGGTATCCTGCCAAAGATTCGTGTAGCTACATGGCTTGACCGAGCAGAGGCAGCCAACGAGATAGCCCAAGAGATCTCATTAAAGGATCTACGTTCCATACTGGCTGCCGCCGATAGATCGGCAAAAAATCAGCAGGTCAGCGAACTAGCCAACGCTCTCACGGAGGTACTAAATGCTCGCGCTACCGCCGAAACTGACAAGTGGCAGAAAGAGGTGGCGGGAGCGGTCGACGAGAACCGCTTGGTGCGCGCGCTACGACTTAGCGCGAAACTTCCCGACCCAACAGCCAAGTTGCCTACAGAGCTTGCCCAGCGATTAGTGACACTCTGCAATGAAGAGATGCGAGCCGATACACCTTCAGAACGTTGGATGGTCCTCATCGATGCAGTCGCCCAGAGCCCAATCCGGCGCCAGGTTCAGCCCACGAGCCTCCCAAGCGACGCAACACCCGAACTCATCGAGTTTGCAAAAGAGAATGCGGGGCGCATCCCAGCGCTAGCCCAACTTACGGGAGTCTCGGTCCCGCCTCCACCTCGGCCT
>DAHXNM010000251.1 GCA_027365375.1 Ferrimicrobium sp.
TTTGTGTTTTCGAAATACTGCGGTGTCCCACATGTGCCGCCTGGCTCGCAGATCAAATTCGGCTTTAACGACGTGTTTGAGTTTGTAGTAGTTGCTAAGTCAACATGTTGCGAGACATTAGTATGACTCGCCGTCAACCCCGGAAGGTCTCCCACCAATATGAGTTGCCCTACTTTACGCGCAGGAACAGGTAGAGTACCGGCACGATAGCACTTATATGCCGTTTGAGGATGTATACCTTGGGAGAGTGCCCACTCACGCAGGTTCATTACATCCTATTATAGTACATCTGTACGTCAACTGTTGCAGCCCTACACGGTGACGTCATCGGCGCATTCTTCGAGGAGATTCTGCGCAACGGATTCAAGCAGGACAGGGGCATGTACTTCACCCACGCCAATCTCGTGTGGTACATGCTCGAAGCCATCGACCTCGAAGGGCTCACTGTCGAAACGTGGCAGAAGGCCCACCCATCCCAACAACCGAATGCCCTACCTCATCCCCCTGCATTTTGGCTGATCCAGCGGACACGCACGCCCCTGGTTCGGTATTTTTCCAGTTTTAGACACAACGCGCAACCCAAATAACGACTTCAAAGCGTCAACCGATGTCTGTTGGCCGGCTTTCAGCGCATTGCTCACCCTGGAGCCATTTTGTACCGAGTTTCGCCAATGAATCAAGACAGTTTAGCAAGCGGCCCTTTGGTACCCGGGGCGGGACTCGAACCCGCACGCCCTTTCGAGCAGAGGCTTTTGAGGCCTCCGTGTCTACCATTCCACCACCCGGGCTAGGGGACACAGCATAATGCACGAACAACGTGTAACCATTCAGGCTCGCTTGACATCAAATTAATGGTAAGCACAACTGTGCCCTAGATCACACCCGACAGCCAAGAAGGTAAGGAGCGGCAATGATTGCCTTTGTCTTTCCAGGACAAGGATCGCAGCAGCCAGGGATGGGAGCACCCTGGGCTGATCATCCTTCTTTTGAGTTAGTCGAAGAAGCTAGCAATGTGCTCCACCGCGATCTCGTCCACATGTTGACCGACGCCGACTCCGAGTTCCTCCAGATCACTCGTAATACACAGATATCCACGTTCTTACTCTCTATGGTCGCACTTGATGCAGTAGAGCGTCTCGGTGTCGCCCCTCAGGTCTGTGCCGGGCACTCTCTCGGCGAGTACGCCGCCCTCGTTGCAGCTGGCGGTCTTGCCTTCGATGCGGGCTTGCGTCTAGTACAAGAGCGTGGTGAAGCCATGGCGATCGCTGCCGAGGCACAACCGGGTGCAATGGTTGCGCTTCTTGGCGCCGATCTCGATGTGGCGCGAGCTATATGCGACAGCATCCCCGGAGATCTTTGGGTAGCCAATCACAATTCGTCTACGCAGATTGTTCTGTCTGGCACCCACGACACTGTCGCTCAGGTAGAAGCACGGGCCAAGGAGTTCGGCGTAAAGCGAGTGACACGTCTAAAGGTAGGAGGTGCATTCCACTCCCCCTACATGGAGGCAGCTCGTGAGCGACTTGCCAAGGCTATCACCGCTACCAAGTTCTATGACCTAGAGGTCCCAGTGATTGCGAATGTCGATGCGCGTGAGCATGTGAATGCGGAGGAATGGCCAACCCTACTCGCAAACCAGCTCACGCACACCGTTCGCTGGGAAGAGACGATTCAGTACCTACGAGAGCTTAAACCACGTCTCGTCCTAGAGGTTGGCCCCGGAGGTGTGCTCACCAACCTCATGAAGCGCACTGCCCCTGAGCTCTCAGTTCTGTCGATCGCCGCGCCCGCAGATCTAGAGAAGCTCCTCGCTTTTGTAGCATCGGAGGGGCCAGTCGACGATTGGGCAACCTCTCACCAGGGTGAACGCCTATATGGCACCGAACGCCTCGTGGTCGCACCGTCGAGTGGCATATTCCAGCCGGAGGCCGCAAACTGTGTGGTTGGTGATCCTATATTCGTTGGTCAGCTCCTCGGCACCATTGGTGATACTCAAATCCGCTCGCCATTCGCAGGCACACTTCAGGGAATGATTGCACTACCTGGAGAACGCGTGACCTCCGGACAACCTATCGCATGGCTCACCATGACTGATCAGTCAGCCCTTGAGAACTAGGCGGACTAGACCATTACTCGACATTCAGCACACAAAGGAGAGAGTCCATGGGAGCTCGTATAACTGGCTTTGGAGCAGCGTTACCGGAACGCATCGTGACCAACGCCGATTTTGAACAATATCTAGATACCTCGGACGAATGGATAGCTTCGCGCACAGGGATACGAGAGCGTCGTTTCGGCGGCACCACCACCTCACTTGCGGTCGAGGCGGGTCGTAACGCAATCGCCTCAGCAGGTCTTGCGCCCGCGGACATCGACTTCGTGGTTCTATCCACTACAACTCCCGATCAAACCGTACCTGCGACCTCTGCTGAGGTCACCTACCAACTGGGGACGAGTGGTGCTGGAATGGATATCAACGCAGCCTGCGCGGGGTATGTTTACGCCCTCGTCACCGCCCGCGGGTTGATAGAGATGGGCTTTCACAGGATCCTTGTTATCGGAGCTGACACCCTATCTAAGATTACCGACCAGCATGATCGCTCTACCGCCGTCCTTTTTGCCGACGGCGCCGGTGCGGTCGTCCTTGAGGCTAGTGACGACGATACTTTTCTTGGCTGGGATCTTGGCGTTGATGGATCGGCACGGCCGATTCTCTATTGCGATCATGGTGGCTACATGTATATGGAGGGACAGGAGGTTTTTAAGCGAGCAGTCAGGGCGATGCTTGACTCAGCCCAACGCGCTCTAAAACAGGCTGGCGTCAGCGGTGATGATGTTGCTTTACTCGTTCCTCATCAAGCAAACCTTCGTATTATCCAGGCGGCCAATGATCGCTTAGGCATCCCAATGGCCAAGACAGCCATCGTGCTCGACAAGACCGGCAATACCTCATCGGGCTCGATCCCTCTTGCACTCGCTGACGCCGCGGCCGCTGGCCGACTTTCACCAGGTGACTTGGTACTTTTCACTGGCTTCGGTGCCGGCATGACCTGGGCGAGCGCCCTCGTGCGTTGGGAGCTGTCATGAGTCACGTCCTCGTCACAGGTGCAGCAACAGGCATTGGACTCGCGAGCGCTCTGCGGTTACTCAACGATGGGCATCAGGTAACCGCAACCTACCACGGCACTCCGCTGC
Organism: Ferrimicrobium sp.; assembly: GCA_027365375.1. Taxonomy (GTDB): domain Bacteria; phylum Actinomycetota; class Acidimicrobiia; order Acidimicrobiales; family Acidimicrobiaceae; genus Ferrimicrobium. The sequence continues at coordinate 3,196 of DAHXNM010000251.1, forward strand.
CGCCCGAGCTGACAGACTGCGCGAGTGTCTGTGTCGACATCACTGATCCAGCCTCGATACATTCGGCGGTCAAAGAGGCGGAATCGACATCGGGTCCGATAGAAGTTCTAGTGGCTAACGCCGGCTTAACCCGGGATACGCTCCTAGTCCGCATGGATGACGAACGCTTTGAGGAGATGCTCACCACCAACCTTACCTCGGCATTTCGGCTTACCAAGGCCGTGCTCCCTTCGATGATGAGAGCACGCCGTGGCCGACTTATATATGTCTCATCGATTGTAGGGTTTACCGGGAGTCCAGGGCAGACAAACTATGCCGCCTCCAAGGCTGGTTTAGTTGGATTCGCTCGCTCGGTCGCTCGCGAGCTTGGATCGCGCAACATTACAGCGAACGTCATCCTCCCGGGAGCTATCGCTACCAAACTACTGACCGATGCGGGCGAAAGTCGGCTCGAGCAGATCGAATCTCAAATACCACTCAGAAGAGTGGGTCGCCCCGATGAAGTTGGGGCGGTAGTACAGTTTCTGGCCTCTGATGGGGCCAGTTACATCAATGGTGCGCTGATCGCCGTTGATGGTGGGCTGGGAATGGGGTTGTAGACCCTCACCCACCTACACTTTGCCAGCAGTTGATGGCAAGGAGCAAACCACAAGAAAGGAAGATGACACAATGGATCGACAAGAGGCATTTGAGAAGTTCACCGAGTGCACCGTCAAAGTCCTCGGCGTCAACAAGGAGCAGGTCGTAGAGTCAGCAAGTTTCGCTGATGATCTAGATGCCGACTCCCTTGACCTCGTAGAACTCATCATGGCCCTCGAGGACGAATTCTCGGTAACGGTGCCAGAGTCAGAACTCGAGGGTGTTGACACAGTTGGTAAGGCGTTCGATCTCGTCTACGGGAAGCTCGGATGAGATTAAGCTACGGAGATAATCCTATCTTTGCCACCCATCGCGTAGCGGTGACCGGTCTTGGGGTTGTTTCTGGTTTGGGACTCAACCTCGAAAGCTTTTGGCAGGGGCTGCTTACGCCGCCCCCACCAGGCATACGTCGTGCTGAGGGTTTTGATCCCACTCAGTGGCTCAACCCCAAGGAGATACGACGTCATGATCGCTACAACCAGATGGGTGTCGCAGCGGCAGATATGGCGTTAGCGGATGCTGGAAACCCAAGCTATGCCTCAGACCGGGTAGCCGTCTGGATGGGGACTGGAGTCGGGGGGCTAGAGAGCCTTGAGAATCAAGTAGTAGTAGGGCATGAGCGTGGATACTCTCGCGTCTCCCCGTTCCTGGTCCCGCTGATGATGGCGAACTCTAACGCCGCCTCGATCTCGATGAGATTTGGTTTCCAGGGTCCCTGTGAGACCTCGGTCACCGCATGCGCAGCCTCCAACCATGCAATCGCCAATGCCGCCCACCTAATCGCCACAGGTAGAGTCGACATGGCAGTTACCGGGGGAGCAGAGGCTGCGATTACCAAGACTGCGTCGGCAGGTTTTGTCAACATGACCGCGACCTCCAAGGTCGATATATCACGACCGTTCGACCGAAACCGTGACGGCTTCGTCATGGGAGAGGGTGCGGGAGTGCTTGTCCTTGAGGACTACGACAAGGCAGTCGCCCGAGGAGCAAGAATCTACGCGACTATCGAAGGCATCGCCTCAACTGCCGATGCCTTTCACATCACGCAGCCGGCACCAGGGGGTGTGGGCGCCCATAGGGCTATGCTCATGGCGATCGAAGACGCGGGCATAACAGTTGACGAGATTGCTCATATCAATGCCCACGGGACCTCGACCCCGATGAACGACCTAGCAGAGGCCACCGCAATACGCTCACTCTTTGGCGACCTGAACCCACCGGTGACTTCAGTAAAGGGCGCGCTCGGACACGCACTTGGCGCAGCCGGAGGTCTCGAGGCAGTTGCAGTCGGGCTAACATTCGCGCATCAGTTGATACCTCCGACGGCGAACACGATCGATCTAGATCCAGAGGTAGACATCGACGTCGTCGTCAAGGACCCTCGCCCATTGCCTGCAGGCCACATTCTATCGAACTCCTTCGGGTTTGGTGGACACAACGCATGCATCGTCTTCGGTCCCCCACCGTCCTAGGTTTTAATCGATATCGAAGGCCTTTTCAGAGTAGGTGACCGATGGCAGGTAGGCTGGAGTCATGCCTACTGACAATGCTGCTACGCCGGAGCACGCCGAAGCTCGCGAATGTGCCGACTATAAGATCGGTTCATTTTCTAACGCGCAGCCATGGGTGGTGGACCCCAGTCGCCTGGAATGGTTGAGTGCTACCACTCAGCTGCGCACTCGTACACGCGCTCAAGTGCCGGTGCTGCTCCGGCGCAGGCGAATTCCGCCTGCGCGTCGAGTCATTGGGACCGGGATATCGCTTGGTATTGCGCTGCTCGGCTGGCGTCTAATTGATCGCCGACGTGGAAAACTCATCTCTCGGAAGGGATTGTCCCGGAGGCTACGCCGATCATTTGAGCATCTCGGACCTACCTACATCAAGCTGGGCCAGATCATCTCCTCTGGCGAAGGGAT
>DAHXNM010000297.1 GCA_027365375.1 Ferrimicrobium sp.
TGGTCACCAACTGACGCTGAAAACCGTGAGAGAGGAATCCCTCGAGGCCGATGCTGATCCAGCACTTGTGGCATTAGTCGACCGAGTAACCGAATCGGTCTCACAGATCAGAGAACGTGAAGCAGAAGCGAAGTCATGGGATCAGATCACACCGGATTTCACCGACGAGGACACGAGTGACGATTACTACGGTGAGGAGGATTGGGACGGCATTGACATTGGAGAGGATGGCGAGCCAATGCCGGGCACGTCATCTGAGGATGAGTACACTGACGATGCTGAATGGGATGTAGTCGACTGGGTACCGCCCGGCGGTGACGAGGTGGCATCCGATGGCACCACTCCCACCAGCGAGGCCACTCCCCCAATCCAGTGGCGCAAAGCTAGAAGACCAAAGCCACCCGTCGATGAGCACAGCGACACTACTGATGTAGCACCTGTGAATGATGTGACACCCGGGGTTCCAACAGACTCAGTCACTCCACCCCCAGTGGCGCCCCGGACGTATCACAAGGGCTTCTTCTATCAGACCAGTGGAGGCACATGGGTGGTCGACTACGCCCGGAGGACTCATCTGACCAACCTCTTGTATCGCGACTCAGTCAAGTACAACCTCACCTCTGCCAAAATTAACGAGATAATCGATATCACCAAGACTCGCGAAATAGCTCCTGGAGAGATCTACACGCCGAGTGCGAAGCTTCTGGCTAAGCTCGCTGAAGCGGAGGCTAAGGAGAAGGCCGAGGACGAACAGCGCAAGAGATCACGCAGCGACTCTTCCTACCCATCTTCCGGTTCATCCAAGGGCGATTCCCCCAGCGGTGGTCGGGGTTATGGGTACAGCCCGAAGTGATCGACTTTCGTGCCCTAAGATAGAGAAAGCCGAAAGATACCGTGACCATTATGCACAACTCTCGGCACACAACCATGGATCCCGAGCGACCTGGTTGGGTTTGGAGAGCTACAGTGCGTCATAGGACGTTGAGAAGAGACCGGTGGGTGCGTTCTTGGCAGTGTGCTCTTCCATAGTGTTGTTAACGGTTCCCCGATTCAATAGCAATCCATCGTAGAACACTAGATTCAGATACTATGCCTGCACTATACTGATAATGAGATGAAATTATCCGCGTACGCTAAAAGAGAAGGTATAACCTACCGGTCGGCCTGGAATAGGTATCGCTTTGGCAAGATCCGTGGAGCGACTATGGACTCCAGCGGGCATATCATTGTCCCCGAACCAGAGACGATGTTATTGCCGATGGCAGCGATTTATGCCAGAGTCTCTTCGCATCCACAGAAAGAGGATCTCGACCGACAGGCAGAGCGCCTTGTCACTTATGCCAACGCTCGTGGCTATCAGGTGGTGGCCGTGGTTAAAGAGGTCGCATCTGGCGTCAACGACAACCGTCCTCGCCTAACCAAGTTGCTAGCCGATCCCGAGTGGGGAACATTGATCGTGGAGCATAAAGATCGGTTAACTAGGACGGGGTTCAAGTGGTTTGAGGTTTTGCTTCAAAGTCAGGGCAAAAGAATAGACGTCGCTAACCCCGCCCAAGATGACACATCTGATCTCATGACTGACTTTATGTCTATAGTGTATAGTTTCGCGGCTCGCATGTATGGTCTGAGATCGGCCAAAGGTCGCACTAAGTTGGTCAAAGCGGCAATGACAGCTCCGGTCGGAGAGATGCCGTAATGGCTAAAAGCAAGCCTTCTGTTGCGCGCTCGTACTTGTTGGTACATAAAGCTAACGCAGCGAAAATTAACAAAATCACATCCGTCTTGACAGAATTCCAGATGGCTTGCAAGACAGTGCAGGCACAGCAGATGCGCGTTTTCGTACAGGACGGAGAGAAGTTCTGGAACCGCAGAGGACTGCAACCTTTTCAGACCCGACTATCAGAACGGTACAAGCGTTCCGTGCAAAACCAAGTCGTTATGGGGCTTAGCTCTTGGCTCGAGCTATCTAAAACAGCCATTAGGAGCATCATCGCGAAGTCTAGTTTGCCGAGTGAAGTTAAGGCCGATCTGTGGTGGTTGAATCGGTCAGGAGCCCATTACGCGAAAGAAGCAACCTTGCCTGCGTGGGAGTATCTTCCAAACGGCACCAGGCTTGCTACTCCAGAGCGTAGGGCTGCTCCTCAAGAGACCTTAGACCTACTCAGAGCGATCATGAAACATGTACGTAAGCACCAGGTCAACGTGCCAAAACTCTGGCAGTCCAGGACGATGATGCTTGACGGCACGGTCGCACAGGTAGAGCGATCAAAGACGACAGAGCATGATCTGTGGGTGCGTGTGTCGACACTAGAGAAGGGCAGCCCCGTGTGGGTTCCGTTGAAGACCAACAGGTTCTTTAACGAAGCAGCAGGGGAACTCTCCAATTTCGCCCAAGTGAGCATCCTTGACGACAACTCTATCAAGGTCAGGCTCGTTAAGAAGTCTGTACCTGCGCCGGCCAAAACAGACGGGATCGATATCTCGTTAGATTGGGGACTGAGGTCTACTTTTGCCACTGATTTTGGTGACCAGTTGGGAAGGTCTCTGTATCCTTGGTTGCGACAGATAGATAAGCAGTTAACCTCACTGACATCAGAGCTACAGCGCAAGCGCATACCCCTCAAGAGCAACGGGAGATACCAGCGCTTTCAACAACGCATACGAGACTATGTCAAAAACGAGATCAACCGGATCATCAATAGGCTATTGAGGATATACGATATCAAGTCAATCACGGTTGAGTCTCTGGACTTCCGTAATGGCGGTCTCTCTAGAAGAATGAACAGAATCTTGTCGAGAGCGGGCAGGGCTGCAATCCAGAGCAAGCTCGCGTCTATAGCCGAAACCCGTGGGGTAACGACGCATAAGGTCAACCCCGCATACACGAGCCAACAGTGCTCCGGCTGTGGGTATACAGCCAAAAACAATCGCAACAATCTACACTTTAAGTGCAGATTCTGTGGAAAACGCCTAAATGCCGACACCAGTGGGTCTCGAACAATTGCTATGCGACGTTCGCATGGGCATGTAGACCTGTACGTTAGCAGGCAGGCAATCCTCCAACGCCTTGACGGTGAGTTCGAAAACAGATGGGGACTTAGTTTCTCTGACGTGAAAGAAGCTCACTGCCGAACGAAGGAGCGACGTGGTAAAACACTACGCCCAACTACAGACGGGCTAGCCTGCGCACCTAGTGCTCAGCAAACTGGATTGATGGATGAACTTCCATGAAAACAGAGACTGTCACCTCTTCAACCCCGAGGACGACCGCCGCAGCGCTAAGTTCGCCGACACGGACCTCGCCCAATGAGCGAACGATCTCGCTCAGGGTGGGAGCCTCACCGTGGGTGAAGCACAAGACCCGGGACGTCACCCCCGGTCGCTCAGCGCCGAGCCCGAAGGACTCATCGTCGGGATGGGCGCAGATGACCAGCACTTCGCCCACCTGTGGTAGGTGACCGGATGATCACCTCGCACTGCATTCTCCTGGATGGGCGGCACCGGGAGCGACACGCTCGGGCATCGGGTCACCAGCCGATGTCGGTAGGCATCAACTTGCCGCGCCGAGCGGAGAAGAGGTAGGCGCGCTCGAAGGCGATCTTGGCGATGAGCCAAGGACGACCCTCGGATACCGTTGGGATGCGATTACGTGGTGGTCGAACGGGGTCGACGGCGAGGTAGACGGCGCGGTTTCCCATGTCGAGAATGCAGCGGGCGGACAACTCAGAGATCGGGGCTTCGTGGCCGCTCAGGCGGGCCACAATGTCGGCGGTGGCGATCTTGGCCATCTGCTCGGTCATGTGGCCGGTCTTCGGAAAGTTCACCGGCACCGCGGTGGAATCCACCGGAGGAAGGGCGACCGCGACACCGACAGCGTAGACGCCGTCCGCGTGAAGGTGGCGATAGTGGCCATCGACGGGCACGAAGCCCTTCGGATTCGCCAGTCCCTCGCTCGTCGCTACCGCCTCGACGCCCGCGAGGGGTGGGATGATGATCGAACACACCGAGGGGGTCACGTCTGCATCGGCCGTCGTAACGGCCTCCTCGCTGATGTGGGTAATCGCAGCAGAGGTGCGATAGGCAATATCTCGCTCCTCGAGGGCACCCTCGAGGAGCAGGCGGATCCTGCCGGCACCGCCCAAACCCATGTGGCCGATGAACGGCTCGGGGGTGAGCAGGGACATCGGAACCTGATGGCGCAGCCCACGGCGGCGTAAGAGGTA
>DAHXNM010000303.1 GCA_027365375.1 Ferrimicrobium sp.
CAGCAATGCGCCCGATCTTAACCACCGACACACCAGAAGAATAGGTGAGCACCACCGCCATCTGGAGAATGACGCGTAGCTTAGCCCGAATGGTGGCGGCTGAATGATCATTGAATGATTCAGCGCAGTCACCTGCCTGGAGCACAAAGGCTTGACCATTGGCGGCTCGCGCGAGTCCGCGCTTGAGCGAGTCTACCTCTCGTGGGAAGACCAATGGGGCGCGCAAAGTTAGCTCTCGTCGAACAGCCTCCAGTTCGTCCTGGCTGTGCCACATCGGTTGCTGAGCTATTGGATAGCTCTGCCAGTCCCACGGATCCCACTGCAGCGACATTTCAACCTCCTACAGCTAGTCTAAGAGACCGGAACCCACCCGACGGTTCGCCCTCTACCCCTACACACCAGTAAGATTGCATAGCAACGCATTCGCGCAATGGAGGAGCGTACCAGAATGAAGCAAGACCAGGTCGCTCACCAGTTCACGATGGACCAGCCATGCGACTAGGCGTCTTCGGTGGAACCTTTGATCCGATCCATATCGGACACCTTGTTGCCGCCCAAAATGCAATGCATGCCGCCAAACTAGACCAAGTACTATTTATCGTCGCAAATCAGCCATGGCAAAAAGAAGGCACAAGAGAGGTTACCGACGCCCACTTACGCTATTTGGTGGTGACCCAAGTTCTACAATCGATACCGAGACTCGAGGCTAGCGATATCGAGATTAGACGTGGAGGACTTTCGTATTCGGTCGATACCCTCATTGAGCTCAACACCGCTCACCCTGATTATGAACTATTTCTCGTCGTAGGAGCAGACGCAGCCCTACAGATGCCGACATGGGAGCGAGCGGAAGAACTCTCAAGATTAGCACGCCTAGTAATCGTCAATCGCTACGGCTATCCCACCATCGACAACGTCCTAGATTTTGACGAACCCATCCTTGCCGAGATGCCATGGCTCGACATCTCCTCAACCGACCTGCGGGAGAGGGTGCGCGATCATCGGCCGCTACAATTCCTGCTACCGGCGACCGCCATCGACGCCATCGAACTCCACTCGCTCTACCGCAGCGATGAAGCCATCAACTGATGTACTGAACGGGTCTTTCCTCACTCTCCACTAAAATGGATGATGCCTGGGATCGAAAGCACGATCGGGACGGTAATGTCCTTGCAGATTGGAATACTACGCATGGCGGCACGCATCCACGAATCAAATGATCGTTACGAGACTATAGAGACCTGCAACAGTCTGTGGGTTTTTGAGGCACAAGAAAAAAGATTTTTGCGCCTCCCTCGGACACACCCTCTGCCAAGCTCGTATTCACTCCTACCTGAATCGGCATGGGAGCATTATGAGTCCTTCACGCTCGACCCTGTGTCAGGCGAGTTCATCGTCCGGCTAACAGCTGACGGTTCGCGAGTACTACGATCACAACGGCACAAGCAACCATGTCCAATCTGCTCTACGGAGGTTGACCTCTCAGTAACTCGTGAAATCGGAACCATCGAGCTTTCTCTTCTAGACGGTACGTCTTTCGACTCTAGCGAATAGCAAGAAAATCTCTTCACCCGATCTACCCCGTGGCCAGTCTGCAGCAGGTAGAATGGGTCTACCGTGAAGCATGACCTACGACCAGGGCAAAAATTAGGGATAGAGATCTACCCCGGCCCCAACCCACACACCGAACGCAAGAGCATCGATGTAGACCCACTTGAGCTGACTATGTTTCTTGCCCAGGTGGCCATTGACAAGTCCGCGAGTGATGTACTTGCGATCGACATCGGAAATGTCTCTAGTTTTGCTAGCTACTTCCTCATTCTTACTGGGTCGAACCTAAGACTCCTACACTCGGTCGTCGACGAGCTTCGAGATCGAGCACGCGACGAGTATGGGCTGCACGTCCGAGTCGAGGGCGATCGGAGCGAGGAATGGATACTGCTAGATTTTGGATCACTGATCGTCCACTGCTTCTCCTCTGAGGCTCGCGAGTTTTATCAACTTGAACGCCTCTGGTCTGATGCAGCTCACCTTGAGATACCAGCTCCATCAGGTGCTCACAACTAGCCAGTTCTATAGCGGTTAGCTCCAGGTTCTAGACCGGCAGGCTCGGTCGTAGCTCTTCTCTGCGCGAGCGAAATCTTACCACTGATGGGTCTGCACAATCTGCAATCTAGAGCGTTGCACTCTGTGTTGATCAGCACCGGCTTGCTAAGAAACGTCTTGCTAAGGAACCTTAAAGTGCAGATCTACCAGATTGCTGATAGTGGATGAGGTGAACCATCCAGGCAGCCTCTACGGGCCCCAATTAGCTAACCGATGATCGATCTCCATCTAGAACTCCGCCGCTACTGATAAGTGCCACGCCTATAGTTGCCTCTGTGGTTAGCACTACGCATCGAACTCTCGCGCTCGGCGAGGTAGCGGTGGTGGTCAAGTTTGACCCGGCTATAGCATCGTTATAGCCGAGCTTAGCGCCGACGGCGAGGAGAGCTCGGCTCTTCTCCCTTAACCCCCTAGCCAAACCCGAGTGTTCCTTAGTCGTCTTAGGCCTCAGGAGAGGGATCAGTGATATCGGAGCCAACCTTCTCAAGCTTTGCGAGGTAACGGTACAAGCCGATCACTGAAGGTTGAATCGAGTCGATCAGCTCCTCGGCAAAACCGTCCTGGTTCTCCTCGAGAGCCTCTAGTCCTTCCTCTGTGCCAAAGACGACGAACGGCAACATGAGGTTCACCGCCTCATCGTCATCGGCTAACGTCGAGAACGCCTCCGGGAACAGGTCGGTGGCCAGCAAAAAACCAGCACACCACTCAACGGGAGAGATCTCCTCGAGCTCCTCATCCCCATCCATCTCGACAATAGAGTCAAAGATCGGTAAAAATTCCTCCGGGCGTGCGCGAATAACCTCTCGCGCAACCTGAGCGTGGCGCGCCATGAAGTCGACAATGACTGGGTCTATCGTCTCGCCTTCGCGTACCACTCCAAGTGCGAGCTCGATCCACTCATCCTGCTCCACTCCAACAGGGGCAACCGCAAGACCTGCGACAAAGCCATCGAAGGCGGTAAGCGTCAATCGTTCAGGAGGGGCCTCTGGATCATCGAGAAACTCAGCGAGAGTATCGAGCTCTTCTTCGGTCAATTGGTCAGTCAAAGCTTGCTCCCGTCATCAGTTCTATCATGCAACCCGCAAACACGCTATCTGGACAACCGTAGCTGGCCACCAGCTCAGGCTAGCCGGTATCAGGTTTCCAATCGCCATTTGGCGCGATAGACTAACTGCCGACCGATTCGAACGCGCTCTCTGTTTGGGCACGCCTTCGATACATCCATGATTTATCCACTGAAGGGAGCCAACATGCGCTTTGCCACCATCGATTTCAAAGGTTCTCCACGAGCGGCGATAGATTTCGGGAGCCACTACCGGGTAACTCCATTTCAGGATCTCTCGGAGGCGCTCCGTGCAATGGACGGAGACGTTACCGCACTAGCAGATGTCAGCGAGTTCGAAACCATTGATGCCGGCGAGGCCATTTTTTATGCGACCACGAAAACCCCGCACAAGATCATCTGCCTCGGACTGAACTTCACCGACCACGTAGCCGAGATGCTCCATGACCGACCTGCCTTCCCTACGCTGTTTGCCAAATACCCGCTTACTCTTACCGACCCATACGCAGCGATCGTCAAGCCTGAGGTCTCCAACGCCATGGATTGGGAGGTCGAGATCGGAGTGGTCATTGGCAAGCCCGCAAGAGACGTCTCACTCGAGCATGCTCTAGACCATGTAGCCGGCTACACGGTGGTCAACGACGTATCCTTCCGCGATTTCCAGAACCGAACCAGCCAATTTCTTCAAGGGAAAATATTCGAGCGGACTACTCCAGTAGGTCCATGTCTAGTGACCCGAGATGAGGTCGATGATGCCAACGATCTCGCCATGACGCTGACGGTCGATGGCGAACTCATGCAAAGTGGACGGAGCTCACAGATGATCTTTGGCATTGCAGAGACGATCGTCTACCTCTCGCAGATTCTCACACTTGAACCCGGCGACTTACTGAGCATGGGGACACCCTCAGGGGTCGGCGCTGGCCGAAAGCCTCAGAGATTTCTTACCCCCGGTGAGGTTATGGAGTCGAGTGTTGAAGGCATCGGTGTATTAACTAACCGCATCATCTCCGCCGGGTCGTCTACAAGCTGACAGGAGACGATGCTCTCTAAGCCGAGAACCACATCAGTCTGGTCTCCGTCAACCTCAGTCAACCACATCGTGGGATGGACCCCACCTGCGACACTCAACAACCTCCCCAACAGATGCTGCTCTCCCACCATGAGCACATCCATACGCCTATCCAGAAAACGACGAACGCTTTGTGGTTGTAACGGCCTCATTGCCACCTCCTAGTCGATCTCTCGATAGTCGATCTCTCGGCAAGTTAGCGTCGATCTTTACAGCATATTCATGTTGGGGAACCTTTTTATTGAACATTTGTTGGATGTATTCGCTTAATAGTTGGACTCCGGCTGACGATAGAGGGTAACATAATTAGCGTCGATTCACCGTTGCCTGGGGGTATCATGTTCAGACACGGCCTTAAAACTAGCCTACGCTCGTTGGCCATCAGCCTCATACTCGTTCTCGCCGCTATCGCGGTCCCGGCGCAGGGGAAGGTGACTAGCACGTCGCTACCACCATCGCACCTCACGAGTACGACAGCTGCAAACGCAGGTTATCTGCTTGCAGGTGCCGACGGCTCGGTCTATGGTTTTGGCACACAGACCTACGGCTCCACCTACTCAGACGGCATCACCGGTCTGTCTGGAGCACATCCGCTCAGCGCTCCGATCGTCGGGATGGCCGCTACCTCCAACGGGGGAGGTTACTGGATGGTCGGTAAAGATGGAGGGGTCTTCAACTTCGGCAACGCTAACAACTATGGTTCCACCTACAGCTACGGGATCACTGGCCTGTCTGGGTCCCATCCGCTCAACGCTCCAATCGTCGGCATGGCCGCCACCCCGGATGGTAAGGGCTACTGGCTCGTGGCTGCTGACGGTGGGGTCTTCAACTTCGGAGACGCTGCCAACTATGGTTCCACCTACACCTACGGTATCACTGGCCTGTCCGGGTCTCGTCCGCTCAACGCTCCAATCGTGGGCATCGTACCGACGGCCAACGGGAAGGGTTACTGGTTGATCGCTGCTGACGGTGGGGTCTTCGACTTTGGGAACGCCGGATTCTACGGATCGACCTACAGTTACGGGATCACCGGCCTGTCCGGGTCCCATCCGCTCAACGCTCGGATCGTCGGGATGGCCGCTACCCCTGATGGTAAAGGCTACTGGATGGTCGGTGCTGACGGCGGGCTCTTCGACTTTGGGAACGCCGGATTCTACGGATCGACCTACTCTGACGGACTGACCGGCTTGAGTGGATCCCACCCCTTGAATAAACCAGTCGTGGGCATGACGGTCGCCCCTGGGGGTCAAGGTTACTGGATGGTCGCCGCTGACGGTGGAGTCTTCAACTTTGGCTCTGCTCCATTCCTAAATTCACTGGGAAGCCAGAAGATACCGGCCCCGATTGTGGCGATGGTGATGGTACCCCAAGTTCATGGGTATGACGTCTCTAACTGGAACTGCCAAGATCTTCCTAATTCGCCTCAGGGACTCATGTTCGTACAGACCAACGGCTACCCGTTCAGCTTCGACTACGCACCCCCGAACAGCCCTTCATGCGGGGTACCCTCTGGCGGTATCTCTCAGGGTCTGATGGCCGCTCTCCGGATCGCAGGGAACGCCACCCAGCCCTACCTGTTCCTCGGTGACAACCCGAGCCCCTACAATGCAAACCCTGCCGTAACCGACTTCGTTCCGAGTGGATGTGCAAACAACAGTACCGACGTGGGTCTCGCAGCAGTGGGCACCTCGTTGCCCGGTTGGAACTCAACTACTTGCCAGTACGACGAACCTACAGCCACCGGTACCTTCGCCAATACCCCGGTGACCACCCAAGGCTGCCAACTCTACGTAGATGCAGGACACTCGTGCACGACTCCAGGTGCGAACTTCAATTTTGGCTGGCAACAGGCGATCTTTGGCTACGACACCGCTACGCTCAACGCCAACGCAGCCAACCTGCCCTCCATCGTCCACAATACCTGGTGGCTCGATGTTGAGACCGGGGGGAGCTGGACCGGCAACGGCGCTCACAACTACGACGCCATCCTCGGTTCGATAGCCGCGCTAGAGTCGCTCGGGGTCGCTAACGTCGGCTTCTACTCGACGAACTACCAGTGGTCACAGCTTACCGCTGGTGCGCCCAACGGAGCAGCACTGCCCTCCGGCTCCTCGCTGTGGGTGCCCGATCCAGGAGCCAGTCCAGCATCCGTTTGCGCTGGAACTGCGGGCTATAGCTATGCACCCTTCGGCGGGGGTACTATCCGCTACGTCCAGTACGGTAGCACAACCCAGTTTGGTGGAGCGGTCGATGAGGACGCTAGCTGCTAGAGGACCTGTTCGACGAAGTGCTCTAATTGGCGCAGAGTGCGACACTCGACCACCGCGCTACACCAGGGGGAGTAATGGAGGAGCGCTGAATCTCCGGTATTCCAGTACCCCTTTGGCTCCGGATTCAGCCAGTAGGTCGCCTTCGCCCGTTCGGCGAAGGCTCGAAAGTGATCCGCCTCAGGGTCATGATAGTTTGAGCGTGCGTCACCACAGATGACCACGGTGGTCGACGGAGAAATAGCTGAACCGTAGCGCTCATCGAAATGGCGAAAGGTCGCTCCATAATCTGAGTGTCCCACTAAACCGACCACCTTGGCGGACTGCGCTACACTGCGCAGCGCCGCCTCGATATCCTGATCTCCAGCGAGAAGCTCGGTAACCTCATCGACTTCGTCTATGAATGCAAAACTCCTGAGCCGCCGCAACTCACGCGAGAGCGCAAACAACAGCTGCATGGTAAAGCGTGCGAATGATGCCACCGAACCGGAGACATCGGCCAACAGTACCACCTCCGGGCGCATCGGTCGATCATCGCGAGTGATCGGATCAAGCGGAATGCCCCCAGTAGATAACGACCGCCGAATAGTCGCCCTAAAGTCGAGTCTGCCGACGTTACGAGCTCGGTGGTGGCGCTCAAGCTTTGCCGTGAGCTTGACCGCCAATGGCGTGACGATACGCCGCAACTCCCGGAGCTCCTCACGTGAAGCATGCATTATCTCCACATCCTCGGGCAGGTGGAGGCCAAGCGTGCGTGCCACCTCTGCAGCTCCTCTGGCCTCGACAATACGTGACAGCACCTCCCGATCTATCGTCTGACTAAGCTCCTTGAGTCGCTGGGAGGCTTGAAAGTCGGGGTCATCAAAGACGGAGGCTGCCTCCCCCTCTTGACGAGTCGCCAGACCAGCCAGAAGCTCAAAGCGCAGACGATCGAGGTCGAGAGCTCTCGAGGTCCGATACGCATAGTAGACGCCCGATACTGGTCGCTCTGGAGATACACCAGCGAAGCGTTCGACAGCCTGACCTACGAGCTCGCTGAGCCGCTGATAGTCCTCGGACAACAATGCATCCCGAATCGCAGCTGCTAGATCCTCGTCCTCCACCGATGGGTCCAGATGCGACCCATCGGCGAAAAATACATCGAAGAGCCGATGAAAGATGGTCAGCGACGATTGCTCCTTAATCAAGGTGACCGCCAATGCTGCTCGCACCACATCTCTATCTAGAAGATCTATAGCCATCAACGCTGAAGCGGCATCGATGACCGAAGACGGACCAAGAGAGACCCCCGCAGACCGTAAGGCGTAGACAAAGGCAAGCAGAGTTGTCAGCAGCACATTAGCTCCGCGGCAAGAGTTCTTTAGCGGCTCTCTCGATGTCGGCACGATTTTTGAGCAGAATAGGCAACGTCGACGCCATCACCTCATCATCTAGAGCCTGAACCGACAGAGCCAAAAGCGACCGCGCCCAATCTAGCGTCTCTGAGATAGATGGGCTCTTCTTGAGATCCAATGAGCGCAGCCGTGCAACGATCGCGACGAGACGTTCCGCAAGCTCCTCCTCGATCTCCGGAATAACAGCACAGACTATATCTCGCTCTCGAGCTTGGCTAGGGTAGTCTAGGTATAGGTAGAGCGCTCTACGCTTAAGCGCCTCCGAGAGCTCACGCATACCGTTGGAGGTCAAAATCACAAGCGGCTTCGAGGTCGCTGTCACCGTCCCCAACTCAGGAACTGTTACCTGAAACTCCGCCAACACCTCGAGAAGCAGCGCCTCGGTCTCGATCTCGAGCCTGTCCACCTCGTCTATCAACAGAAGCTTCTCGGTCGTGCCACGTAGAGCTGCCAACAACGGTCGCTCCAGGAGGAACTCCGATGAGAAAATAGACTGCACCTCCTCTTCAGCATGTGATTGGAGTGCTAGCAGCTGCTTGCGGTAATCCCACTCGTACAAAGCGCGCGACTCATCCAGACCCTCATAGCACTGAAGTCGAATCAACTCTAACGAAAACGCTCGTGCCAAAGCCTTGGCGAGTTCGGTTTTACCGGTTCCTGCAGGCCCTTCAACCAGGATGGGTTTCGAGAGCTTGGTAGCGAGGAAGACGGTCGTGGCGATCTCGGTACTCGGCAGGTAGCCAACCTGCGAGAGTGCCTCAGAGACCTCCTCTTGACTTTGAAGGTAGAACACCACTCCAGGCTAGTGACGAACCTGTCCCTCCCCTTCGATCACTATCTTTGTGGTGGTGAGCTGCTCAATACCCATCGGACCTCGCGCGTGCAGCTTCTGAGTACTGATCCCGATCTCAGCGCCCATTCCAAGCTGGCCACCATCGACGAAGCGAGTTGAAGCGTTGACCAAGACGCAGGCGGCATCGACCTCACGCTCAAAGATCTGTGCATTAGCGAAGCTCTCAGTGATGATCGCCTCCGAATGGCCAGAGCTAAACCGCCGAATATGATCTATCGCCTCAGCCAGGCTGTCGACGACCCGCACCGCGAGAATCAGGTCCAAAAATTCACGGGCGTAGTCATCCTCGGTCGCCACCAGCGCACGTTCACAGAGTTGCCTTGTACGCTCATCGCCACGAAGCTCGACGGCCGTCAACTCCCGATCGAGAAGGCACAACAACGGCTCCGCTACGTCGGCGTGGATCAACAGCGTCTCCATTGCATTACATACTCCGGGCCGTTGCGTTTTAGCATTTTTGATGATATCTACCGCCATCTCGAGATCAGCACTTTCATCGACATAGACATGGCAGTTGCCATCTCCGTCGATGATCGTAGGAACACTAGCGTGTGACCTAACCGCGGCAATCAGCTCTGGCCCACCTCGCGGTATCAGCACGTCCATGGCGGCATTAAGTTGCATAAAAGCGAGCGCACCTTCGCGACTCGTCTCGGTCGCCAGACCAACAAGTCCATCCGGGAGGCCAACCTCTGAAATAGCACTCCTGAGCGACTCTACTATGGCTTTGTTTGAGTGGAACGCCTGCGACGATCCGCGCAGCAAGATAGCATTACCCGAGTACAGCGCCAGTGCGCTTGCATCTGAGGTAACGTTCGGGCGGTTCTCGTAGATTACCCCAACTACGCCAAGTGGAACTCGAACTCTTCGTACTCGGAGGCCATTAGCCAGCACCCAGCCATCGACGACCTCGCCCACCACGTCACGCTGGCGCCCCACCTCTCTAACCGAGGCAGCCATCGCCTCTACGCGTGCTGCATCCAAAGTCAGCCGGTCTCGCTGTGCGACTGTCAATGCCTCTGAACCATCAAGATCCCTGCGATTGGAAAGTAGGATTTTCTCGCTATCGTTCTCGAGCGCCGTCGCCATTGCTTCGAGAAGTCGACTGCGGAGTGCTCCAGAGCTAGCCGCCAGCTCGCGCTGTGCCACCCTCGCCTCCTCGGCCATGGCCGCGAGACCAACCTCATCTGCAGGCGGCTCGGCGGTGTCAGCACTCGTAGATCTCCCCGGTGCCGGCGTATCAGGAGTCGATCTCTTCATTCCCCTAGCGTAACGGTTGAGCACCATGACTGGTGACGCCTGCTTCAAGAAGAGCAAGATCGTCTCGATGGACGATGACTCCTCGGGTTCCGAGGATAGCTGATGCATCCACTCGAGCTATGCCGCGAGCGAACACCTTACTCTCGGCGGTAGCAATCTCAACTACGTTCCCTGCTACGAACCGACCTCGCACCTCACTAACGCCAACCGCCAACAAGGAGGCAGAGCCGGTCCGCAAGGCAGCCTGAGCCCCTTCATCAACGACGAGTAGACCTTCTGGATCGGTGGCGTATGCTATCCAGAGACGGCGAGCGGGTTCGCGCACCCCCAAGGAAGGAATGAGAGTCGACGGGTACGGACGTGACCGCACTGCAGCCAGTACCACCGACTCGGTCTGTGCAGACGCGATCAGACAGTCCACCCCCGAACGAGCGGCGATGCTGGCCGCCGCCAGCTTCGAGGACATGCCACCACTTCCCCTGCCGGACACCGATCCACGTGCCTGAACTGAGTCGAACGCATCCACCTCCAGCCGCTCGATCAGTCGAGCACCGCTGACCAGGTTCGGGTCAGCATCGTAGACACCTGGCAGGTCGGTGAGCAAGAGCAAAAGGTCAGCGTGGACAAGATGAGACACAAGAGCGGCGAGGCGATCGTTGTCTCCAAAGCGTATCTCCTCATTGGCTACCGCATCGTTCTCGTTGATCACCGGGACGACATTCATGCGTAGAAGCCCTTCGAGCGTCGATCGCGCATGTAGGTACTGGCGACGGTCACCAAAATCCTGTGGAGCCAGAAGTATCTGCCCGATCTCTACCCCTCGACCGCGAAAGAGTTGCGCGAGTTGTGCAAGCAGCTCAACCTGCCCAACCGCACTAATAGCCTGCAGCACTGCAGCTTCGGTCGGTCGCTCAATCCCTAATCTACGAACACCAAGGGCTATCGCTCCCGAGACGACGAGAACGACCTCGACCCCAATCCTTCGCACTGCATCAATCCCCTCGACCAAAGCCAATGCTACGTCATCGCGAAACTCACCGGCCTCGGTGGTCAAAGATGTCGTCCCGACCTTCACCACTAGCCGAGATACGGACATCAGTCCTCCTCGAAGGTGAACTCAAAGCTTCCTATCCTCACGGCATCACCCTCTCGGCAGCCCAGGCGTCGCAACATTCGAAAGACACCCATGCGCTCCAACCGCGTATGCACAATAGCGAGTGCATCAGCCTGGCCAAGATCACTCAACCCCACAGCGTGTAAGGCATCTCGGCCTTCGACGACAAAACTGGCGTCACCAGTACGAGTCACGTTGACCTCAAAGTTAGGGCGAGGTCGATAGATCATCCTCTCAACAGTCGCCGGCGAAGATGCCCTAGCCGACTCCACAATTTTGGCGAATCCATAGATCACACTCGACATCCCATGGCGATCCAGATTCGAGACCACCGCCACCAACGGCATCGAGAAATCGTCAGCCACTCGAGACATGCGTGCTCTCGCCTCCTCCTCGTCGTCGACTAGATCAAGACGAGTACCCACGAGCACCCGCGGGCGATGACCAAGTGACTCTTGATAGTTGGTAAGTTCGTGGAGCAGCTGGTCGACACGCTCATGCATGACCACCTCCTCCAGATCCGCCGGCACCACCAACGCCAACGCCACTGCTCGCTCCACGTGACGCAAAAAAGCATGCCCCAAACCACGGCCCTCGCTTGCTCCCTCTATCAAGCCCGGGATATCGGCCACTATGTACTCGGTTGCGTCTGAAGGGCGCACTACACCTAGGTTTGGGACCAAGGTCGTGAAAGCATAATCCGCAATCTTGGGGCGAGCCCTGGATATATTGGCGATAAGTGAGGACTTACCAACATTCGGCTCCCCTATCAAACAGACATCAGCCTTGAGCTTGAGCTCTAAGTTGAACCAGAACTCCTCTCCGACCTCTCCCTGCTCTCCAAAACCTGGGGCACGGCGACGGTTCGAAAGGAATCGAGCATTACCAGCACCACCTCGGCCGCCACGAGCCATCACGATCTTCGAGCCTGGCTCAGCAAGATCAGCAATCAGAGTTCCATCGAAGTCACGCACTACCGTTCCTAGAGGCACACCTACAACTTGGTCGCGTCCCCCTGCCCCGTGCATCTTCTTCCCTTGTCCGTGTGCGCCATCGCCCGCACGACGAAACGGTTGGTCACGAAAAACAATTAACGACGCTAGCTGCGGATCGACCACGAGGACTACATCGCCACCCTTGCCGCCATCTCCACCATCTGGACCACCACGATCCACATGGGCCTCTCGTCGAAATGAGACGGCTCCAGCCCCTCCGTTACCTGCCTTCACATGGATCTGCGCAGCATCTACGAACTCCGCCATCCTCACCTCGCTCAAACCAACGAAGGCGGAGTCTCTAGACCCCGCCTTCTATATCTATTTTGTAATCATGATATTTGACCAGCACCACATGGTCACCCACCTAGTCAGAACGATAGATCTAGCGTGATCGACACCACAAGCAGATCAGGTTGTCTAATAGTGTAGGAGACCTGAGATCCGGTCGCGTTTTCAGAAGCGATCGCTATGAATTACGTGCACCCTGCTCCACCGAGACGACCGAGACGACCTTACGACCTCGATGCAGGCCATAGACGACCTGGCCACAATCCTTGGCAAACAGGGTATCATCACTGCCACGCCCAACATTGGCACCAGGGTAGAACTTGGTACCACGCTGGCGCACGATAATGGAGCCAGCCTGCACCGTCTGGCCACCATATACTTTGACTCCCAGTCGCTGCGCATTTGAATCGCGACCGTTCTTAGTCGATCCACCACCCTTAGTCTTTGACATAGTCTCCTCAATTCTGCTACAACATTAGCTCTGTTACGCTGGCTTATCTTCTGACTTCATACTGGACACTTGAGCCATGTGACCTATGACACAAGACCCCAATGCTTTGCCCGTCTCCTGCTCACTCTGGCGAACCTGACTACACCCAGCACCAAAGCTTACCCAACCTAAAGCAATCGTGACCGTCGGGCAGCACCCGACAGCGCTAGCCGATCAGCTACTCAGCTACAATCGAGGTGATCTTAACGCGGGTGTACTTTTGACGGTGGCCAAAGTGCTTGCGCTCATTAGCCTTCGATTTATATCGGAATCCAATAACCTTGGTACCTTTGACCTCGTCAACAATCTCGCCACGCACCGTCACCCGAGCGAGCTCATCAGAGCGCGCAAGAACACGATCATCGTCAACGAACAACACCGGACGAAGGGATATCTCGTCTCCAGTAAGCGCATGAATACGCTCTACGAGAACCGTTCTGCCCTCAAAAACCTTGGCTTGTTTGGAGCCTATATCAACAACTGCATACATATCGGGATCAGTATAGGCCCTACTGGGTGATCATCGGGTCGATAACGTAGCCACTTCCACCGCAGCTTGGACAGATCTCCGATAGCGCCTCTACTAAACCCTCAGCAATCCGATGTCTAGTCATCTGCACCAACCCAAGCTGCGACATCTCGTAGACGTGCGTCTTGGTTTTATCACGCGCCAACGCCGCCCTAAACGCCCTCATGACGTCTTCACGATTTTGTGCTTCTATCATGTCGACTACGTCGATCACTATGATACCGCCTATGTCGCGAAGCCTTAGTTGCCGAGCTATCTCCTCGACCGCCTCAAGATTGTTCTTGTGGATAGTCTCCTCGAGCGAGACGGTACCAACGTTACGAGACGTGTTCACGTCAATGACCGTCAACGCCTCCGTCCGGTCGATCACGATAGACCCACCGGAGGGGAGCCACACCTTGTGCTCGAGAACCTTCTGTAGCTGCTCACGCACGTGAAACTGATCAAAAATAGCCAATTTCTCGGCTGCTGCATCAAAGTACTCCACCCGATCAGCCAGCTCAGGAGAGATCGCAGCTACATAGCCTGCTATCTCCTGATACAGGGCCATATCATCGATGGTAACGCTGCGGAATTCACGATTGAACTCCTCGCGAATGACACGAACGGCTGACGGTGGCTCTCTATAGAGGAGAGCAGGAGCATGGGCTGACTTCGCCATCTCCTCGATCTTTTTCCACGACTCCATCAGGCTATCGACGTCGCGCTTGAGCTCCTCCTTGGTGGATCCCTCAGCCGCAGTACGCAGAATCACGCCAAAACCCTCTGGTGCTACATCGTCGAGAATGCGTCGGAGCCGCCGACGCTCATCATCTGGCAGTCGTTTAGAGATGCCAAAGCTTCCACCACCGGGAAGTAAGACAGCGAAACGTCCCGGCAACGATACCTCTTGGGTAAGCCGTGCCCCTTTTTGAGCGATCGGATTCTTCACCACCTGGCAGATGACTACCTGCTTAGGTCGCAGCAACTGTTCGATTCGGACGTTACGATCGAACGACTCCAAGTCCTCGCGATCGTAACGAACATCTCCACGATAGAGAACGGCATTCTTGTTGGTGCCAATATCTACAAAGGCAGCCTCCATCCCAGGAAGTACGTTTGCCACTCTCCCAAGATAGATGTTCCCGCTAATATTCGATTGTGAATCCGATGCCCTGGAGACAAAATGCTGAATAAGTGTTCTGCCCTCAAGGATTGCGACTTGTGTGACGTCTCCAGCGACGTGAACAACCATCTGATAGCGACCAACTGGTCTACCATGGCGCTCACGAGGTGCGCGTTGAGCAAAACGCCTCTTGATCTTTGCTCCAGCATCCAGAGACTCGGCTACCTGGCCCTGAACCTCCATCTCAACTGGAGCTTGGGGCTTAGCTGGGCGCCTCCGCGATTGAGTTCGGCGCGTATTAGCTACTGTAGCATCTGAACTTTTTGACGCTTGACGCGATCGTGAGTTCGACCGCCTACTCGACGCTCGTGGGCTTTGGGCTGGCTTACTTTCGTTCGCAACCCCATCTGTACCGGACCCCACCGGGTTCGTATCTTCCATTCAAAAACCTTTCAAAATCACTCATGCGGGCACCACGGCGCAATTCATAGTGTGGAAGATGCCGATAGTACCAATGCTGACGAGCATTGATCGCATGACTCAAAACAGACTGAGCGTGCTTCCTCGTACCCGCGGATTCGACCCCGTTGGCCACCGACGGTTGTTTAACGACCATCAACTCGGTTGGAACGCACTGCAACATCTCACTCGCCAGTGTAGTAGGCCAACGGCGAGGGATCGCTCGGGAGTCTCTACCTAGGTGAGCGCCAGCACGTTCATAGCTAACCACCCGAGGTGACGGCGGTCTTCTTAGGTGATGTTGTCGCAGATCCTGACACGCTCGTCTTCTTAGTTGTACTCGTCTTCGAGGACGTTCCCTGCTTGCTGGCGGACTTAGTCGGAGCATTGAGAGCAACCGTAGATCCGGCTGCGAGATGCTTCAACCCATAGGTAGGAGCCGCAACAGGATGATCCTTTAGGTATTGAAATATCTGTCGAACGACAGGCGCTGAACCGGTATCGCCGAATCCACCCTCTTTGATTACCACCACCACCACGTACTTGGGATTCGGTTCCGGGCCAAACGCGACGAACCAAGCATTAGGGACTTGGCCCTGCACCGACGCGGTACCGGTCTTGCCCCCAAGCGTGTAGCTACTCTCTGGCCATCCCGCAAATATCCCGTGGGCAGTACCCAAAGGATTCGAGATCACACCCTCGAAACCGGCGAGAATAGCCGCCCGCACCGAAGGACTCAACGGAACATGTCCTGCAACCTTGGGAGCAAAGCGGTTGACGAGCTTGCCGCTACCGTTCACTATCCCTTCGGCGACCCTAGGCACATACCGGGTTCCACCGTTAGCAAAGGTTGCATAGGCGTTCGCCATCTGAAGAGGACTGATCTCAGTGAGTCCCTGGCCAAAAGACATCTCAAGCTGATCAGCAACGTACCACGTATTGTACGGGTACGCCTTCGGATCTAGCGCATGCAGCTTCTTGCGCAGCGCAGGGGAGTCAACCATCCCCGCCGATTCGCCCGGTAACGCTATCCCAGTTGGGGATCCCCAACCATACTTTGCCGCCATATTCTGAATAGGGGTGGAGCCGAACTTGGACTGCTGGGTATAAAAACGATACCCTAAGGTGTAGAAG
>DAHXNM010000315.1 GCA_027365375.1 Ferrimicrobium sp.
CCGGTACTACGACACTACATGCAACATCGGAGTGCTCCCGACGAAGCGAGATAAGTTGTCCCAGGATCTCATCCATAGGCTCAAACTGAGAACCCATAGCAGGGACAGGCCAGGTGACGATGGCGTCAGCCGTGCGACCGATCCACCAATCATCCCTGACCTGCTCCATCATCTCAAGTGCACCGAATCTTTGTTTGACCGCGGTCTCAAGAAATGGCTGCATTGAACTCAAGGCTCAAGACATCGAGTTATTGGGCTCGATTCTTCGAGCGGTCACCGTAACGACGTTGGAAACGCTCGACGCGACCACCGGTATCCACCAACTTCTGACGACCGGTGTAGAACGGGTGGCACTCATTGCACAACTCGATATGGAGGTCGGTCTTGGTTGATCGGGTCACAAAGGTGTTCCCACAAGAGCAGTGAACTGTCGCCGTCACATACTCTGGATGTATATCGCTTTTCATACTTCTTTCCTATCTTTTCCCTGACGCCTCGCCTTTAGCGAAGGTCTATTACCTCACGAAGGGTGCGGTTAGCTCTTTGAGCAACCTACCGATCCGTGCCAAACAACCAAAACTGGCACTCCAGCACACGCACCTGGGCTCAAAATCGCCGACGATGGCACAGCAACATCAAGGCTGGACCTCGACTAAATTGCACGAGCTATTGGTGGTTGTACAAGTACCGCCGGTAAGCCTAGCATCCTCCCTGGGAGAATCAATAACGCCCGCAAAGGAGGTTACATTCCCGAACTACGTGCTATCTCCGCAAGAAACTCCGCATTGGAGCGAGTACTACGAACCTTGTCGAGCAACAGCTCAAGTCCAGCCGCCGCCGTCCCATCCTGTGTAATCGCGTTTAGAACTCGCCGGAGCTTCCAAATCTGGTTGAGATGATCGCGAGAGAACAACAGCTCCTCGTGGCGCGTCGACGACCCATTGACGTCAACTGCAGGATATAGGCGGCGCTCAGACAGACGACGATCGAGTTTGAGCTCCATATTGCCAGTGCCCTTCACCTCCTCGAAGATGACCTCATCCATCTTGGATCCGTTCTCCACCAACGCAGTAGCAAGAATGGTGAGTGAGCCACCCTCTTCAATGTTGCGAGCTGCGCCGAAGAACTTCTTGGGAGGGTAAAGAGCTCCAGAATCGATTCCACCAGACATAATTCTTCCGCTCGCCGGTTGTGCCAAGTTATAGGCACGAGCTAGGCGAGTGATCCCGTCGAGGATAACCACAACGTCTCGACCCAACTCGACCATACGCTTTGCTCGCTCAATTGTGAGTTCGGCCACCTGCGTATGTTCTTCCGCTGGCCTATCGAAGGTGGAGGCGATCACCTCTCCCTTTACAGATCGGCGAAAATCGGTAACCTCTTCTGGGCGCTCATCTACTAGCAGGACGATTAGCGCGACATCTGGATTGTTGCGCTCGATCGCATTCGCAATATCCTTCATGATCGTGGTCTTTCCGGCCTTCGGGGGTGAGACGATTAGTCCACGCTGGCCCTTACCGATCGGAGCAATTAGATCAATAATTCTTGGCGTAATGTTGGTAGGGTCGGTACTCGTCTCCAACGTCAGTCGTTCGTTGGGGAACAGCGGGGTCAAGTCCTCAAATCGGCGACGAGCCTTGGCTGTCTCTACGTCTAGTCCAGTGACCGTATCCACCCTGGAGAGGGCGGGATACTTCTCAGTGGAACTGGCGGGACGGGCTCCACCAACCACTATATCCCCACGCCTCAGGCTCATTCTTCTCGCCAGCGATGCAGGTACGTACACGTCCTCCTTCGAGGATAGGTATCCCTTGGTGCGGAGGAAGCCGTAGCCATCATCACGCAAATCAAGAACTCCCTGAACGGTAACCAACTCCACGTTCTGCTGACTATCCGAACTTTCCGGCCGATCGGTTCTCTCTTTGCCACGCCTACTTCGGCGAGATCGACGCGAAGCACCATCCTCGTTTCGAGCGAGCGCAGAAGCCTGCGACTCATCTGGCTGCGAATGGTTACTGACACGCTCGGTGGGATTGACGGTAATCGGAGGGATCAGTGTCGCAAGACCGCCACGAGATCCATCCGAACGCCTCGGCTCAGAAGAACCTTCGGTCTGAGAACGTCCGTCACCATCACCTCGTTGAGAGCGCTGGGCCCCACTCGGAGAGGGCGCGTTGTCTCTTGAGTCTTCTCGCCCACCGCGGCCAGAGATCGCCTGTTCCCGTCGTTCACTCGACGCTGAGTTCGCAGTCCCACTGGCGTGATCGAGCTGGCTAACGCCGTTCGTTGCAGAACCGTTCAATTCAAGAGCATCAGTCGACAGACGCGATCGGCCAGCCTCAGTGGACGAAGACTGCTCAGATGATTCAACCCGAGTAACGCCATTAGCGCCATTTGAACTACCTCGCGACTCGATCATCGATATCAGGTCGGCCTTCCGCAGCCGAGCGGAGACCTTCAGATCTAGTTGACGAGCCAGCGCCATAAGCGCCTCTTTGTCGAGCGACTCAAGCGCACCAGACGATACGTCCATCAGTTCTTTCCCTTCTTTGCCAAGGATCTTGGCAGATGCAATGACGAGGAATCTATCAATGGCTAGTAACCAAAATCACAGACCAATAGCCTCTGCCACTTCTTTCATTGACGTGCCCACTACCTTCGGAACCTGCACTTGGGATACCGCAGTATCTGGATCCTTCAATCCATTCCCAGTCAACACGCACACAACCGAAGAACCAGGAACGACTGGGGTTTTGAGAAGTCCAGCGACTGAAGCTGCTGAGGCCGGTTCACAGAATACTGCCTCGTCTCTGGCTAAGAGTATATAGGCGCTCAGAATCTCTTCGTCGGTTACTGCGGTAATTGCTCCTCCAGACTCATCCCGAGCCTCTAATGCCAGAGACCAGCTGGCTGGGTTGCCAATACGGATCGCTGTTGCAACCGTATCTGGGTCAGATACCAC
>DAHXNM010000319.1 GCA_027365375.1 Ferrimicrobium sp.
CAAGGGCCTGCATTCCTTGAGCCAGAGTCGACATGTCAACCGCTAACCCCACTTGAATCTCTTGAAAGAGAGCTCCAAGTCGCGCAGGGTCAATTTCCGCTCCCACGAGACTCATCGCCCGGTTTGCAGTTGCAATAGCCTCCTCGAGTACATCAAAGTCCGTTGACGTGCCCTCATAGTAGGTGCCTAAAATCGAGGCATGTTGAGACTCTGATCGTCGCAGTTGGTGGACAACCTGCTGATACTGAAGCGCAGCGGAGAGCTTCGAGATCGCCTCGGGGCTCAGTTTGCGTGACCGCAAATGTGGAATGAGCATTGCTTTATCGGCTCGATAGCCACTCTTGAGCTTTCCAAGGCCATGGTGAAGGGTAGTAAAGCGGACAATCAAGCTCTCGAGGTCGAGATCCACCACACTATCCTCGAATATCGCAGAGAGTTCGTCCCTTCGGTCCCGGACTGCCGAGGCGAGTCTTTCAAGGGTTTCACAAGCGTCACGAATGAGACGGGAGGAGGCTGGGTTGAACCACTCTGGCAACGGTGGATGTGAAGTTTGGAGCAACTCCCCCATTTTGGCCAGCATGGCACACCGCGAAAGTGTCAACTCCTCGGTCGCCAGACCCAAACCTATCTCCGCACGTCGACCTGCATCGGCCATCTTCGCTGCGTAGGTCGTTATGGCATCACAGAGCGCTTCTAGCCGACGAAAATCGTTATAGGACAGCTTCCCGACAGTATCACCGAGCGTCGGCGTGATACGCTCAACGGTTTCGAGTCCTTCGTGAACACGCCCGACGTCGAGTCCTGCCCATCCGACTCCGACCGTGGTGGATAAATCCTGAACTAAGCGGTGATAGAGATCTGTCCAGCTCTTAACCTCGGTGAGCCTCGTCCTGGCTTGTTGGAGCCCACAACCGGTGAGCCATTGGGGCTCGAGCTTGATGTTCTGTTGCAGAAGTTGAAGGAGTGCAATCAGCCGATCCGCAGCCTCGATGGTTTCATCGGTGGCGGGCAAAAGCTCGCTACTGGCTGCGCCGACCACCATTTGCAAGCTGGCTAGAGCGGTCCTGGCCGCATCAAGCTCAGTCGTGATCAGGTGTTGGAACGAGGCATCGTAGCCGTCTGCTTCAATATTTCTCCAAAGAAAGGAGTCGCCAGATCGAACCGGTCCCCAGGAGCTTGAAAGTTGTTGAGCCAACGACAGGATCTCGGCGAATCGTTCTGGCGTGATAGTGTCGTGAGCGACCTTGGCCACCGGCGCTTGAGGTAGGTCTCGAAGCTGGGAGGCTCGCCCGACCATTGCATAAAGAGATCGCTCCAACGGTTTGCGTAATTCTTCCATCGCATCGGCATACTTCGAGAGTTCCTCTCGCATTACCTTGAGCGTGGTGACATCGGTGTCGCCTATTCCCGAAGCTAGCTTTGGGCGATCGAACATTGCACTAGCGATCTCTACTGCAATCTGTTTGCGGGTTTTGCGTTGGTCGCACAGATCGAGGAGGTAGCTTTCTAGCCCAACTTTTTTGAGTCGACCTTTGACAACATCGAGTGCAGCAGCCTTCTCTGAGACGAAGAGGACCTTCGAACCAACCCGTATTAACTCGGCAATTATGTTCGCAATCGTCTGGCTCTTGCCGGTTCCCGGTGGTCCATCCATGACAAAGCTGACTCCACGCACTGCAGCCTCAATGCACTGTCGTTGGCTCGAATCAGCATCCATAACCGTGGGCCGCTCTTCTGGTGGGTCCAGCGTATCGAGCTCATTCTCCTGGATGAAGATGGTGTCATGGCCCTTTGGATCTAACGACTCCTCCCCAGCCAGGGCTGCAACAAGAGGGTGGTCCGCGATGGTTAGTGCGTTGCTAAGAAGATCCTTATACATGACCTCCTTCTGAAAGGAGAATCTGGCAAGGACTAACGCCGACGTTACCCGTGTGTTCGGCTGTCTCACAACAAGAGCCTCCATCGCGGACAGGACGGTCTCGAGATCGTCCTCCAAGCTGAACTCTGGCACGATGATGTTCGATTCACGTTCAAGCTTGAGAGTCAGTGCAGGATTAAACTCGCGTTCACCTTCGCTGAGTCCGAGACGAAAACTCGCACGACCTGCGTCTTTGGTGAGTTTCACGGGAACAAAGACAAGAGGACTTCGTAGCAGATCATCGGTTAGCGGATCCCTCCACTCCAACATGCCATAACCAAGATAAAGTGTCCAGATTCCCTTTTCGAGAAATACCTGGTTGGTATTGCGAGACAGCGAAGTAAGCGAGTGACGGAGCGCAGAGGCAGTCGCCTTAGAAGTGACTAGCTCAAACTCTGGCTGGCGGGCTAACCTTCTGATTCCAGGAGAGATCTCCTGGTTCAAAGCTAACTCGTCGCTTGGCAACGTTATCTCAGACGACCCTTCAGCTTCGGTAGGCTCAGGCGGTGAATAGAAACCTATGCCTCGCTCGCCGGCTCGTTGGAGCTCCGCAATCACTGCGGCAGGTTCAGAATTAACGACTTCAAGCGTTCCTACCCGTAGCTCCTTGAAATTGATCGCTGGATTGCCCTTCGAGAGATCGAGGAGCTGATCGCGCCATCGCTCTACTTGTTCAACTACTCGAGAGCTCATGACGTGTCCCCCCCTCATCTCACTGTTATGTGAAACAAAGTTTATCAATAATAACCCGCCCGAGACCTATCACGACAGATTGACCCCAATATGGAACGAGATGAGGAAGTCTCATGCAGCTTGCAAGGGATTCCTACGTGCTGAGTGCCCCTAGCGATAAGGCACAATAGAGGGTCATCCCACATATGAATGCGAGAATGGAATCTACTTGCGGCGACTGACCCAGGAGCCGAAACCACTCGTTAGCGCAAGCGAAGCAGCCGTGCTGTAGGACGTGTCAATATCCACTGTTTGTCAAACATCTGGCGAACTGACTTTCCAGCAAAGGTATTGACGACAAATAGGTCCCACTTGGCAAGGCGAGTAACTATCACAAAATGTTTTCCGCCGAATTTAAATCGAGCCGGCTACTCTAAAGCTGCTAACAACAACGGATCCTTAGCGGCCCTACAGTATCGATTCTTGGCCGTCTCTAAGCCGGACGCACCCTATCCACGACGATTTTGATTCCAGCGGGAGATTGTTCTTTTCTTGCTAGGCACCCTTAACGCTCACCAGCACACGCTGGATATCGCTAGCCGGTTGATTGCGCATATATAGAGGTTCGAACGGCCATCGAGTTCTCGAGTCTAGAAGTCGACCATCGGCATGCCTCGCAGCTTGTTGAGGAGGCAATCACTCACAAGTCCCTCTACAAAGCAACCGAATACCGAGGCTGGACATAGACAGGAAGGCACCTCGAGTGACTGTCTCGTACAAAAGGCAGTTGTAGTTGCGTCCTCTGATCTTTGCAAATATGAACTTTGAAGAACTCGCTCCCCGCCATCTCATCTCCTTTGAACAATCATTCCCAAAGAGGTGGCTCCGCTAGCCAGCCAGAGGCGAGGCTGGCACAGCGCAGGTGTTACGCACGCGGCTATGGGTTTGTGCATCGAGTCAACACAGACTTCACGTTCGGGGTGTGAGGGTGAACCAGGTGGACCGAATTTCTTGAGCCTCCCCATCTCCTGGGTAGTACATAAGGGTAGAAGGTTCACTACGGACAAAGGAGAGACATGGCAAACATCGAATCAATACTGGCAAAGCTCGATTGGCGGCTTGAGTGGCTCAATGCGCTCAGTCGATCTGACTTCTTTCGTGCGGGGATGGGTATTGGAATGTATCCAGGAAACGATAACGCCGGTGAGGTCTATCGGATCTTGGTGGATCAACTAAGGAACGGCCATCCCGAGGAGTTCATCGAGGGGCTGAAGGAGTTCATGTCAACTATGCAGATCGGAGATTCGAACCGTATCGTTGACCTGATCCTGGTGTCGCTCGACAGAGACCTAGATCAATGTGAGTTGCGCCGCATTGAACTCGACTATTCCACCCCGAACGAGGACGATTATCCCGACTCTGATTATGCACTGATGGGGATCGATGAGTCAAGCGATAAACGACTGGATTGGTTGCAATTTCTGCAGTTAAATGATGTAGACCAAGATGATCCCTGCTGGGAGGTAGAGGTTGAGCCATCTACCCCAGTAGCCAAGGCGACCACTCCCTATAAGGTCCCGGATCGTAGTCGGGCCGTCAAACTCTTTAGTGGAGAGGATCTGGATCGGCTAGACCTCTCTGCGGAGATGTATCGCGACAGCGTAGCAACCCAGCGCTATGCAAAGGTGATCGAGACTCTCGTTGAGAGTGGTCCCTACCGGAACTTCGGGTTTCCCCCTGGGGCGATCGCGGGGCTTGTGGCCTTGGCGAA
>DAHXNM010000349.1 GCA_027365375.1 Ferrimicrobium sp.
GCCAATCACCACAAGCCATGAGCGCTATCGGTCGGGGCGAGACCGCTACCATAACCTTACCTGACACTAACTCAAGACGGCAAGACGTTCGGCAACGTCGTAGAGGTTCTTGTCTTCCTTAAACAACTGTAGGTAAATCTCCCGAGCTCCAGAGGCATCGCCAGCACGCTCAAAGAGTTGGGCCAGGAGATATCGTTGCCGAATACTTGTCAATGCGGTCCCGCGGCGCTCTTTAGCTAGACCTTGTTCCATCAAGGCGATAGCCTCAGCAAGCTTGCCCTGGTCCGCCAAGGCACCGGCATAGACAATTCGTCCCTCAACAACAACCTCCTTGGCTGGAGACGCTTCACGCAGACGCAACCACCATCGCTCCAACTCGCCCGTCCGACCAAGGGCCCGTGCGCAGTCCATCAGCACAGGCAGTTGATCGAAATTGTCTGTCGCCTTATGAACCTTACGCAACACACGAAGCGCTGCATCATAGCGGGCGAGGCGATAGAGGCTCAGACCCATGAGCTCCAACACTTCCGGTTCATCCGGGTCCATCGAATCGATTCGGCGCGTAATGCGCAGCGTCTCCTCGAAGCGGTCACGCTCATAGGCTTCTGTGGCTCGCGCAAGCAACTGTTGCATAGCTGAGCGACTCTTGCCTCGCATTGATGGACGCTGGGAACGCACCTTGGAACTCTCTTGACTCGCATCTCGGATTCGAGCCCTCGAGGGTGCATCGCCTGACTCCTTCTGCAACCAGCGCGATGCATGAAAACGAAGCGATGGAAGGTTTGGTGGCTCACTTGGCGCAGATGCAGACGCCGCCGCCTCGGCTTCCACCCAATCAACACCAGGCTCTACTCGTTCGTCGACTCCGCGGTCACGATCGGTATCTCGTGGTCGGGAGTATCGTGGACGATCACCGTCTTGGCTGCGGGGGCGATCGGGTCGATCCGACGAACCCGACTCGCCAAACTGCTGAGGGCCGTCTGATCTATCTGACATATTATTGTACTCCGATGATGTGGGAAGAATAAAGAGGAAAATTTTGCGCCAAATCATCCTAACCGGTACCGACCCAGGTTGCTGATGTTTCTATCTTCCCCGAGCCTGAACAGGCACCGTCAGCACCACACTTCTCCCCTTCCACTATTCCATGACGTCAGAAGGAAGAAGCCTCTATCAGGCATCCCTAGTAGACTCTAGCGAGGTCACCATCTCTCGGAAATGAGCCCCATGCTTGTTCATGCCAAGTCACTACAGTTCGAATACGGTGCCCGAGTCCTCTTTGATGATCTCAACTTGCTGGTTGACAAGGGAGATCGAGTCGGTCTCGTCGGTCGCAACGGTGCTGGCAAGACCACCTTGATGAAGATTCTCGCCGGCGAACTCGAAGCCAAAGGGATCCTTGAGCGAGCGGGTAGCGTCGGGTATTTACCACAAGACCCCCTCGCCGCCGATCCACAGCTCACCGCACTCTCGCGGATTCTGTCGGGACGTCAACTTGATGATCTTTTTGCCAGACTTACCGAGCTCCAACAGCTTATGACGGAGACAGATGCCTCCGTCCAAGAAAGTGCTACCAAGGAGTATGGTTATGTGGAAACGCTCTTTGCCAGTCGAGACGGCTACCGTGCTGAATCCGATGCCACCGTGCTCGCGAACTCCCTCGGCATCGAAGCCCACGTTCTATCCCAGCCGATTGGGGTACTCAGCGGTGGACAACGACGACGGATAGAATTGGCACGTATCCTCTTCTCCGAAGCAGACCTCTTGTTGCTGGACGAGCCTACCAATCACCTGGATGCTGACTCCATCAACTGGTTGACGGACTTTTTGAAGAACTTCAGTGGCGGGCTGATCGTCATCTCCCACGACGCGAGGTTACTCGAATCCGTCGTCAATCGAGTTGCCTTCCTTGATCCACAGCGCTCGACGCTTGATCTATATACCC
>DAHXNM010000356.1 GCA_027365375.1 Ferrimicrobium sp.
TCGCACGCCGCAAGCTCTCGACCAGATTCCTCTTACCAGCCATCAGCGACGGCATGTCCGTTGGGCCAGCGTTGGTGACAATACCCTCGAAGGGTTGGGTCATCGCGACATGACGCGCCTCGGCAGCAGCGAGCAACGCCTTCGATGGCACACACCCAACGTTGACACAGGTACCACCGATGTTCCCTTGCTCAACCAGTATGACATCTGCACCAAGAGTCACTGCGTGGATAGCTGCCGAGAAGGCCGCGCTCCCTGATCCGATGATGGCAAGATCGTAGTCCTTGGCTGATTCACTTATCATGGCATGTTCTCCTGTTGGCTCACTTCCGACTACGACGTTTGCGATGACCCGTGCACCGTAAATCATGCTCACGCTAACAACCCTCCCGTCAACTGGAGGGTTCACCTAGAATAAAAAAGGTGCGAATAGGTGGACTAGCTAAGCAGACTCGAGTTCCGGTCAAGACTCTGCGATACTACGAAGAGATAGGTGTCCTGGCGATCGCTCATCGCAACGCACAGGGTTACCGCGAGTACCCAGACGATGCCGTCGACCAGGTGCGTTTTATCAGGGCGAGCCAGGCCGTCGGGCTGTCTCTAAAGGAGATCAGAGAGATCATAGCCCACCGGCAGGCTGGGGTAGTACCCTGCCAGCAGGTGCTCACTCTTCTACAACAACGAGCATACGACTATCAAGAAAGAATCGATGAACTGACTCAGGCACGCACAACCCTGGACCAGCTCATAGCTCGAGCCCAAGGGCTCGCGCCTCAAGACTGCCTTCCTGGCGAGGTCTGCCATCTGATTCCCTCGCGATCAGTGGTTACAGGCAAAGACCGGTTGCCTAACAACAGATTCCCACCGAACCCCCAGCATGCAACAACGTCGATCACCGTCGTGAACCCAGACTGATATAATCCACATAGGCTTTTGAACTCGCCACTCGGCGATTCTACCTTAAGGAGTAGCGATGGGCAAGGATCTTGTCGACCCGCGTCGAAGTGAGCCAGCCGCGAACGCCAACGAACGCGACATGCTAGAGGGCTGGCTCGACTACCACCGAGTAACACTGCTGCTAAAGTGCGAAGGACTAGATGAAGCGCAGTTGAACACCCGGCCAGTTCCAACATCTTCACTTTCACTACATGGGTTAGTTCGCCACATGACCGAGGTGGAGTTCTTCTGGACGAGCACCGTGTTGAACGGCGTCACCAGCGTCAAAAGTCCCTATTACTGCAGCGACGAATTCCCAGAGGCAGATTTCGACGATCTAGAATCAGCACCTTTTGCTGTCGCTCGCGATCTCTGGCTAGGCGAGCAGCATCGCAGCGACAAGTTGATGTCGGTGCGCTCTCTCGACTTCGCGAGTATCGGTGGAGACGAGGCCATAAGTCTACGATGGATTCTCACTCACCTAATCGAGGAGTATGCACGTCACAATGGTCACGCAGACCTACTTCGAGAGCTAATCGACGGCGCCGTTGGCTGTTAATCAAACCGGTGCGCACTCCGTCTTTAAGGGTGCGGAGAATGTCACGGGCAACCAACAGTGCTCGCCTCACGCCGGCGGAGCTAGTCTAACGTTAAATGCCAACCTGAAGTGGCATTCCTTCTCATTCGCTCGCCCTTAGCGAGTTCGGCTGACCCGCCAGCTGCCCTGACTGCGCTCATGTTTGTTGGCGAGCGAGCCAGCAACCTGAAGGAAACGGCTTGCATCGCAGCACAATCTGTGCAAGGGTGGTCGCAGTAGTCCTCAACCAAGGAGTAAACCCTATGGCTAGCAAGAAATCCGTATCCTTTAAAGGAAAGCAAGTTGATCTAGATGCGTTCTCCAACAAGATCGAGGAGTTTCTAAAGGGTGAAGGATTCACCGTCGAGAGTACCGGCGATGCCGACAAAGGCTACGTTGTGCAGGCAAAGAAAGGTGGCTTCCTGAGCGAAGTAATCTCAGCTCAGCGTGCTCTAGTCCTATCACTTTCGGGTCCATCGGATGATGCAACACTAACGATTGGCGTCGGCAACTGGAAAAAGGATCTGGTGGTTACAGCGGTAGAGACTCTGTTTGTCTCTGATCTTTTCCTCCCAGTCGACATCGCAGAGATGGCCTGGTCCGCCGAGGTCGAGAACAAGGTCCTCAAGCAAATTACAGCGATGGTCTAGAGCGGATCTTTCGAAGAGCCATCTATCGCCAGACGCACGAGAGAAATAACGGTTCTCGTGCGTCAATCGCAGCTGTGTTCTGGTTCATACGGCCGCGCTCTACATGTAGGCTCGCTGACGAATCGTGCGGGACTCAGAATGAGGAATCTTGTGCACTCATGCACATCCCGATGCGACGAAAGCCAAGTCGTTGGTACATCCGAGCAACGGCTTCATCCTCGGCTACGAGCGCGACGAGCTGTATCCCACGCGAAAATGCGTCTTCACACAATAGATGTACAACATCAGACCCGAGGCCCTGATGGCGGTAGGTTGGCAAGGTTCCTACCCCGACAATCTCGGCTATCTCACCAATCGGGTTGTACGACCCGGTGGCCACAACCCCTACCCCAGCGACCGACGCCACTCCGGTAACGGTTCGTCCCGAGCGTGCACGTTGATGTGCATAATTCACTTCGGCATGATCGAGTCGTACCAGCCGGGCATCACGCTCGACCACTCCAGCAGCCGCCACCATCGTAGGGTCAAAGGCCACATGGACAACCGCACGACTCTCCAACAATTGACTGTCATCCGGATCCAGCATCCGCACTCCGATCGACCGGGACCTATCGACAAACTCATCTTCGGTGAGTATCAACAGTGGATGAACAACGATGCTCAACCCGAAAGCTGCTGCGATGTTCTCTAACTCCGGCGAGAGCTCCGCAATCCACTCGATCCGAAGAGGTAGCTGTCGGTGTTCGCAAACCCGGCGCAACCTAACCAAGTCTCTACGTCGTGGTCGAGAAGCATTGCCCCTGTCCGGCCGAGCGTAGTAAGCCCAAGGTGTGTGGCTCGCAAAGAGCACCAAGGAGCCAACGCGAATCACCTCACTGCCATAGCGCGGCGCTAGATCTAGATACTCCTCGACTCGCAAGAGCGCCAGAGCATGCATCGACGACCTAGACGCGGCCGACGACGAGCGTTCGTCATCTGCCTTTTGACGACGCCTCACCTTCGCCTCCGTGTCTATCGCCTTTCTTGCCTTCCAACGAGGTCGAGCATATTGAACTCGGTTACGAGCACCGCCGCCGATGTTGGCCATCTAACCAGCGTAATCTCCGCTACCAGCTGCCATCCTATCCATCGTTCTCAATACCGAGTAGATCACGGAGCCTAGAGACGTCGAACGAAGCACCACCAGCAGCAGGCTTTGGGTAGCGATCGAACTCATTGAGTAGTGCGACCAACTCTTCGCGTCGAGTCGGGTCATTGGCTGCCTGTCTAGGGGTTAATCCGTGCAACGCTGGTATCGACTCATCAAGCCAGGCATCCTCGCGCTCACGCATAAACTGCGCAAGGGCGGCTTGTGCCTCGATTGAACTTCCCCCTTGTTCGGGATCCACACTTCGCGAAGCAGCAGGAGTTGGTCGTCCGCGCTCCGTCAGTTTCTGTGCCTCGGTGAACTCCGTCTGCGTACTACCGATGATCTCTAAGTCATCGAATGCGTCCATTAACATTCCCAGGAGATCCTCTTCGCGCTCCACCGAGGTGGTGGTAACCACCAACGTATCGTCGTCGCGCTCCAACCATCCTCGGACCACGCTACCAATCAAGTTGTTGTGGCCGGTTGCCGTCCACTTCCCCTCTGCATCACGACGGAACATATCATCAAGAACACCTTCTATCTCTTTCCACGTCGTAGTCCTTGGTGTTAACTCGCTTCGGCAGATCACTATCTCTTCGTCGTCGGTAGTTCGCATCTGGATCGGCCTAAACGCCGATCCCACCCAAGATGCAAGCTCGCGCGGTTCTCCACCCGCCGCCAGCGCCGCCAACAGAGATTCCCTGTGATACGCCGTCACCAAAAGTGGCATACCTACGATCTGAAAACTCGAACCTGCTGGAACGACACGACAATAGAGATAATCACCTTCACCTACCTCCTGAGACATGGACCTCTCGGTAACAACTCGAGAGTCACCACCTGTGGTGTCGAGCATGGTCAAGGAGCTGCCAGGATCAACCTCGGTGACCTGCCAAAGAGATAGCCCAACGTCAATCCATCGACGTACCAACTCAAGTTCATCGGCCGGCAGGAGCACTCCACGTGCGTTGATAAACCTCTCTAGCATCTCCGACGTACTACAGACAATATCGAGAAGGAGAGGAAGCGTCTGTTCCCCAAGATCAGTATCGTCGTCGCCGTGGGCAGCCTCAAAGACAGGATAGAAAAGATGACGATTTTGGGGGCGAAGTGCAAAAGCGAGCAGCTTTTGGTAGAGCAAGCCGATCCTTCTCTCGATCGCTAGACTCCCATCTTTCAGGCAGCAGACCTTGTACTTACGTCCAGATCCACACGGACAGGGGTCGTTGCGCCCAACACCCTGGAAGGGCCGTACAAGCAGGTCCTGAAGATAGCTCCGCCTGAGATCATCAACCTCTACCCCTGCGCGAGCATAGAGTCCATCGGCTCGTCGGAGATCTCCAGCATCACTTACGTACCAAGCCAACTCCTCAAGGGCTGGGCGGAACTGCGGATCCAGCGTGGTAGCAACAGTCAACTCTCTCTCCGCCTCGACCGGCTGACAAGCACGTTCAAGGTTGAGTGCTGCAAGGTAGTGTGTCTGCGCTGACGCCAATCCAGCCGAGTCGAGCCGCGCAAGGACGGCATCGAGGATCTCGTTGCGCTCATCACAATCCTCCAGAATGGAGCTAGCAAGCGCAGGTGCGACGTTCTCGTGAGCTAGGTTGCGGATTACTCTCCTGCCGACCTCCTCCTCGTCTACATCCTGATCATCCCGTCTGACCGTAGAGAGCACATAGGTAAGAACCTCGGTAAATGCGCTATCACAACATGGGCCGAACCCGAACTGACGACCAACGCTCTCCATCGTTGATTCGTCGCCTGCGAGATCCTCGCCGGCGAGATATAACAAAGGTCCATCCACTACGAGCCCGGCGATCTCGCACAGATCGGTAATAGGTGGAACCGGAGATCTAAAGAGAGATGGGTTTCGTGCAAGTACCTCAAGCAGGACTCCGACCACGTCAAGCGCATCCTCTGGAGCACTACAGCCTTCGTCGAAAACCTGTCTAATCGCCTGCGCCTCGTCGGCACCATCTCCATCGATCTCACCCGGCTGGATGAACGCCACGCCATCGCGACGGGACAAGATCACGAGTGATGGCTCGTCGATACCGTCCAGCCAACCATCTGCGGCTCTGTAGAAGAAAGTTGGCTCTACCTCTTCGTCGTCGCCTAACTCGATGTCCGAGGATGCCACAAACTCGAGCTCGCCACCGCCATGCAACGGGATCGCATCGATCATATCGCAGTCCAAAAGGGCTAAATCTGGATATACCGTCAAGACCTGGTTCTCAAGCTCAACAGAGGTCACCCAGTGGCTGAGATAGATGCCATCGAGTGTCGTCGCCAGGGCTACGACCACCTCATCGTCAGTGAACCAAAACTGACTCATTGCCTCAACATCATCTCGAATCGCAGATGCCAGCTCATCTGGCGATACTCCACCGAGAACCGTGACCAGATCCTGGCGGAGACATAGCCGGGCAACTAACTCAGAAAGGGGTACGGAATGGTTGCCCACCTCTTCAAGCATTGCATCGATGATTTGCTGATCTATATCCATACCGTGACACTACCAACAATCGGGTGACCTCCACCCCACCCTTACGGTCGGGGTCTTCGGCGATCTCCGATAAATTGAGTTGTTTGAATCCGTGATTCCCGATGAATGGCGGGCGTCGGCGCAGTGCTTGTTAGAACAGATTCCGGGGGATGCATGCCCTCGCGTTTGCTCATAGCTCTGTTCACGATTATATCTCTGACACCATGGCGGTCTCTCGACCCCACTCCCATAGGCCGGGTTTAGTCTCACGTTTGATCCGCGAAGTCACCTCGGATAGCTTCTTGCACGCGCCAGAGCCGACGGCAAGGCCAACAGATGGCAATCGACCAACCTATCATTCAGGGCTTAAGCCCAGTGGCTCAAGGGTTCGGTCGAGTAGGTCGATTGCGGTGACACACGCACCATCTCCAAGCTCCACTCTGACCGCACTCGGGATGTAACCAGCCTCGACACACGTCCGCCATCCGTTCGCTACGTTGCATCCAGTTGCTTTGTTTAAAACATTACAAAACAATCCTTAGATGTCGACTCACGACCATAATCTCGTCTATAGTAGGAGCAGTTTCCGTGGCTTCTTGGGGGGAGAAAGATGGACAACAACGACGGTAAAGCGCCGCAAACTGACGAGGCACGTTTAGCCGAACTCGGCTATCGCCAAGAGCTCTCCAGGGTCATGACCCTCTTCGAGAACTTTTCGATCGCCTTTTGCTACCTCTCACCGGTAGTTGGAATCTATTCTCTCTACGCCCTTAGTCTTGGCACCGCTGGCCCAGCCTTCATCTGGCTCATCCCAGTGGTAGTAATCGGGCAGCTCTTCGTCGCCCTCATCTTCGGTGAACTGGGATCTAGCTATCCGATCGCTGGAGCTCTATTCCAGTGGAGCAAGAGGCTCATGGGCACTGGCTACGGTTGGTGGGTTGGGTGGATGTATGGCTGGGCCCTGATCATTACGGTGGCGTCGGTCGACACCGGCGTACCTAGCTACTTCGCTGACCTTGTGAATAACCTCTTTGGAACACATCTCAATGGCACCTCACCCAACACGATCCTACTTATCTCAACTCTCTACCTAGTTGGGCAAACTCTGTTCAACGTCTATGGTGTGCGCTTTCTCGGGTCGATCTCACGGATTGGTACCTGGTTCGAGGTTCTAGGAACCGTCGGCCTGGCAATTGTCCTTATCGCCTTTGCCACCCACCATTCACTCGGCTATCTCTTCACCACTCAAGGCACTACCCATTTGAAGTCCAGCCCATTGGGGGTTAACTTCGGTGGCAACTGGTGGGCTGGAGCTGCGTTGATCGCTGTTCTTGGTCCGGTGTATATCTTCTACGGGTTCGAGAGCGCCGGCGATGTCGCTGAAGAGGTGGTAAACGCCTCTCGTCACGTCCCCCGTGCAATGATATCAGCGCTCATCTTCGGAGGT
The DNA here is from genome assembly GCA_027365375.1 of Ferrimicrobium sp. Classification (GTDB taxonomy): domain Bacteria; phylum Actinomycetota; class Acidimicrobiia; order Acidimicrobiales; family Acidimicrobiaceae; genus Ferrimicrobium. The sequence goes on from DAHXNM010000356.1 coordinate 7,225, forward strand.
ATCGTCTCGATGATCCTCGTTGGGGCGCTTAGCCTAGCTATACCCTCTGGACCGAAGGGTTTTGCGCTCGCAGCCACCCAGGGGGTTCCGGCCATTCTCCAGAGCGCGATCTCTGCCAAGTTCTTCCAGGACCTAATTCTGTTCGTGATCTGCTTCGCCTTCTTCTCGTGTGGCCTAGCCGTCCAGGGGGCGGGCGCTCGCCTTGTCTTCTCGTACGCCCGAGATCGCGCCGTCCCTGGGCATCGGGTGCTTCGCCGCATCTCCCCCCGACGCAAGACCCCGGTAGCCGCTATCCTGCTAGCAGCCGTAATCCCTGAGTTGCTATCACTACTCGTTCACTACACTCCGTCGAAGCCGATTCATATCGGATTCATCACCTATCCCGCCCACGTCAACGCGCTGTCAGCCCTCGTGAGTTTTGGTGTATCCGGGATCTACATCTCCTTCCAGATGGTTGTGCTCGCCTATCTAATAGCGCGAATCCGCGGCTGGCGCCCCGAGGGCCCCTTCCAGCTCGGCAAATGGAGCTACCCGGTCGCGATCTTGGGTCTCATCTATGGGGTTGGGATGATAGTCAACATCGTCGCCCCCACTGGCCTCACCTCTCCACGCGGAGCACTCTTTAATTTCGACTGGCTAACACTGTTGGTCGATGCCATCATCGTCGTGATTGGAGCGCTATATTTCGCCTTTGGGCGACCCAATCGTGCAATCCGAGCCGCCGATAAAGAGCGTCGATCTGAAGCCGCAAAGGACGACAGCTCCACCGCCACCACAGATTGACACTGGGTCAGCCTAGGTGCGTGCTGAGATCAGAAGGACGGTAGCGTGCGCTCGCGCCATCCGATCGCACGCTCTAGTTGGGCCGCCAATCCGATGAGCGTAAGCTCTCCCCAGGGCTCCGCCACCAGCTGAATGCCCACAGGGACACCTGCCTCGGTGATATGCACCGGCAGTGAGATAGCAGGCTGACCGGTCATGTTGAAGGCAGAGGTAAAGACCGCCATCTGTAGAACCGTCAACGAAGAACTCGAAGTATCCCCGGATGCGTGGAGTTCCTCAAGCACCGCCCCCGCGCGCGGCGGCTGGATAGACATCGTCGGGCTAAGCAGAATATCGAAGTCACTCCCCCACTGCCGCAAAAACTCTCTCGTCCATCGCTGGAGCTCACCGACGGACTGGACGTAGTCGAGACTCGATACCGCCATAGCCGCCTCCCGATTACGTTGGATATGGAGATCGGTGTGTGCCCAGTCGACCTCGCGGTACCCTGCGAGCCCAGTGTTTACCACGTTTAAGAACGGCCCCAAAAACGCATCGACATTCGGCAACTCGACCGGCTGGATGCTATGACCAAGCGACTCAAGAGTTTGAGCGGTCAGCTCAACTGCTCGCAAGCACTCTGGATCCACCGGTAATCCAAGGGGCGCCGTCGTAACCATAGCTACTCGCAGTCGAGCTGGATCAGTCTCGAGGGCGGAGGCGAACGGCCGCGAAGGAGCGGGAGCGTTGTACCACTGCAGCGGATCAGGACCAGCAATCTGATCGAGGATAGCCGCAGTGTCGGCGACATCTCGGCTCAAGACACCCTCGACAGACCCTCCTTCCCATGACAAGGTCCGAGAAGGGACTCTTCCCCGTGCAACCTTGAGGCCAACCAACCCACAACACGATGCCGGAATTCGGATCGACCCACCGCCGTCGTTGCCATGCGCGACAGGAAACATGCCCGATGCTACCGCAGCCGCCGCTCCTCCGCTCGAACCCCCAGGGGTGAGATCAAGATCCCACGGGTTCCGAGTAGCTCCGTAGCGCAGGTTCTCAGTCACAGGAATTGGGCCAAACTCAGGAGCGTTGGTCCGGCCGAAGAGGACAAATCCAGCGCGCACGAACCCCTCGACCACCAGATCACTCTCGTCTTTGAGCTCCTCTGAGGAGGCGAGAGAGCCATAGCTTGCGGGCCACCCCTTCACGTCGGTGAGATCTTTGATCGGGAGTGGGACTCCGAAGAACGGAGGTCGCGAGGCATCACCACTTCGAACAAGCTCGCTCGCCATCGCGGCCGCCCTCTGCCTGGCCTCCTCGTAGTCGGACCAGATAATAGCGTTTACTCGTGGATTGGCTTCATCCACTCGTCCAGCGATCCACTCAAGGACCTCAACTGGACTGACCTGCCGAGATCGGATGCTCTCAGCAAGTTCGAGAGCGGTCGGCATCTGCGGAAAGAGTTCGGACATGAACCCAGCGTACCACCGACCAGCTCTTTTAGATAAGCAGGCCAGCAAGGATCACGAAGCAGCCGTAGGTATAGTCTCGTGCTCCTCATCAATAACGCTCGATCTTCACTCACCCATGTCGACTTCGGGAGAGCCACCGTTGGTACCTTGGCCGCGATCTAGCAGGAACTCGTCTCATCTAGACAATCGCACCAGCCCTGAGAATGCTCCACCGCATCTGCCGATGGCTCCGATCGGTCAGGGAAAGCCGATCATCAGAAATCAAGGATTCGCCGTAGCTTTGGCTCAATGGGTCCGCTCCGAAATACATATACATTCATATG
>DAHXNM010000366.1 GCA_027365375.1 Ferrimicrobium sp.
CGTGCAAAGCCAACAAGCGAGGACTTCGCTGGCGAAACATCCTCCGACTCAACACTCAATAGCATGCTCATTGCCTCACACTCACTAGCTATATCTCGTTGGACACTTGAGTTAAGAAATCCAACACTGATCCGATACTAGCAATGAATACCAGCGTATGTGTGCAATCAATCGAGATTCGCACGAGAAATCCTCTACATATGTTGAATAGGAATTGGTCGCAACTAGCCAAGACGGGCCGAGAGGGTTATTGCTAGACTATGGTCGGTCCACGGCCCGAGGAGAGATCATCGATGCATGCGAAGGTGAAGCGAGGAGCGCTCGACCCTAGCGTCATCTTCCAGGAGATCTCCAGCATCATCGCCTCCAACGATCGATACGAAAAGCGGATTGGGCGAGTGCGGGAGTTGGCTGGCGAATGTTTCGATGGTGCTGAGCTCATCGCTGGCGTTCATTGCCCAGACACCGCTGGTCTTGTTCAGCTAGCCTGCAACCATCGTCGCGGCTATCAGCTCGTCGCCGAGCAGCGCTATTGCCCTACCCTTGGAGAACCTGATATCAAGCTAGCTAAAGCACTAGTCGATGCCTTTGCACTCCTGATGCATCGGTTTATGGCCAACCAAAATCAAGAAGGGGCAATCCTCGAGGTTCGAGCGACGAACCAGATGATCATCGCGTTGCTTGGACTTGAACCAATCTCGACTGACTGGCAAGAGATTACCGAAGGAATCATAGGAGGTCTCTTCGAGGCGACGGTTCACGTCTTTTCGCTCACAGCATCATCCACAAACGCGCCAATCACCGCCTGGGCGATCAGAGTAGCACAGTCGCTTTATTTCGCTGATCTGTTGGCCAACGGTGTCACTATCCTCGATGGAGATGAACCAATACGTTCAGTGATCGCAGCCATCAATCCAACATCTGGTTACGGTATCACCGTTAGCTCCACCAGCGCACGTGATTTCAACTCGGCTACCCTTGCGGTAGTCCAAGACTGCCTGCGTATCTATGTCACCGGCATTGAGCTCATCGAGCACGCACGAAGTCGACCAAACGAAAGCTCGCTTCTTACCTCAATCCTGTCCAGTATCGATATAGGGATCCTCGGTATCGCCGAAGGGGGGAGGATACTGTTTGCAAACCGTCAAGCAGGAGAACTCCTGGGCTATACCCCCGGCGAGTTGGTGCGAACGAACTCCAACGCCGTTGTTGCGCAATTTGAGGAGTACTTCGCTGCAGTTGGTGGCTCACATGCACCATGGCTTACCACCAACACCCTACTTCGTAAGCCAAGCGGCAAGCCGCAACCGGCATCACTATCGGTGCGTCGCATCGAACCAGATCAGAGCGTCGACTACCGTTACCTCGTCAGCCTTGTGGACACGACACGATCACACTTCGAGATCGAAGAGTGGCGATGGCACGCGAACCACGACCCACTAACCGGCATCTTAAACCGCAATGGCCTGGCGAACGAACTTAGACGTCTAAACGACGGTCCAGTCATGGTCCTCTTCTTAGACATCAACCGCTTCAAGATTATCAACGATCTCCTGGGTCATCGCGGCGGCGATCGGGTTATCACCAGCGTTGCTCAGCGGCTGGTCGCAGCCACGAAGCCAACCGATATCGTCGCGAGGGTCGGTGGTGATGAGTTCGTCATAGTCGGCTCCGTGGGTGACAACTTTCGCGGCCTAAAACGGGTTGCACAACGGATAGTCAATAGCGTTATCACCTTGCCGATCGATGTCGGGGATCGCCAGCTCGCGGTCTCGGTCTCCATGGGTGCCGCTCTCGAGACTCCGCGTGGTAGCATCGACACCCTTCTCGGTAGGGCGGATCGCGCTATGTACGAGGCAAAACAAGCGGGACAGAACCTTCACGTTGCGCGTGGCGACGAGGATATCTTCGCCAACGACTCTCAACTCGCCGACCCTAACCTTTTTGACTTTCTTAGGGCACGAGATGCTGATCAAGTGATAGCAGAGGAGTATGCCTGGGAACACATCTCCGACCAAAGTCGCGGGGGAGTCGACCTCTCGCTAGCTTGGCGAGAGTCATTCCTTGAGACTCCTCGTGACTACGCGATGCGCAACCACCTTCGCGACGAGTACAACTGGCTGCTCCTCCATCATCTGCTGCGTCGAGAGTCGATCGGTGGACCCACTGGAATCTCGCCTCTCCACCCTGGTCCACTCTTTATCAGACGGCTTAAGGTCCTGAGCCGGGCTGGATATCTCAACCCAAGCAAGATACAGCTCGTGTTTCGATCCATAGAACTCAACTCCAATGAGTCACTGACAGAGGCTGGTCAGGTGGCACGAGAGGCCCAGGACCTCGGAATCTCGATAGCTCTACGTTGGTCTTCTGGGGAGGGTGGCGAGATTGTCCAAGTCGCCTATCTTCACCCTGACCAAGTTCAGGTAGACCTGACTGATTGGCTCGAGCGCCCCCCGTCTGCGAAACTAGCCGGTGGCCTAGCCGCTTTTTTTCATTCACTCGACATCCAAGTAGCCTTCATCCGTCCCAACGGCAAGCTACTCTCACTCCTAAAATCAGCGAGACTCCAAGAACTGATGCCAAACGCACTCGTGAGGCATTGAACTGCTCAAAGGATAGCCGCTGATCTAGGGCTCTCGCCTCTTGTGGTCCGCGATGTCCCTTTGCCCTGTAGCCAGTTCGCAGCAGATAGCCCACACTCGTTCGCGCTGGCCAGCCTCCAGCTAAAGCTCAGCAGCAGCCATTCACACCAGCTCATCTGTAGGTAAGCGAGTTCTCCGCCAGCATCCATAGTCACACCGACGAGAAGCACGAGAATAGCTAGCTAGCGCCTCGCCTATTTAGATCGCAGCACCGAATAATGCCATGAGAGCTCTCACTAGAAAGGATCATGCCAGACAACCCGATCAGCCTAGATCGTAGAACCAGATCTGGAGAAGCCAAAGGTCATCGGATGCGTGGGCGCCGAATAGGAAGGCTGACGCCTACCGCCCCTCTATCGCAGTCGACCCAAGCTGGATGTAGTACACAGCGCTCCCCGCGCCTCTTCGAAGTGGCACTAGAGCGTCGCGCTCTGTCGCACCAAGCTCACCCGAGGCACGCCACTACGATCGGAAGTCAATCCCACCAAAGGTCTCCCTTTAGTACCCCTTGCCCGATCAGGCCAAGTTGGACCTGGGTCGTCCCCTCGACGATCGTCAACTGTTTAGCATCGCGATAGTACATCTCGGTAGGATGATCTTGCATGTAACCAGCAGCGCCGAGTAGCTGTACCGCGAGCGATGAGGCACGAACCGCCATCTCGGTGGCGTAGTACTTTGACATCGACAGGAAGGGGACAAACTCGCGAGTGAACTCGCCGCGATCAGCCATCCACGCGGCGCGATAGGTCAACAGACGGGCTGCCTCTATCTCTGTAGCCATCTTGGCGATCTCCCACTGGATACCCTGGAAATCAGCGATCGTATGGCCAAAGGCGTCTCGCTCCTTCACATAGTTGACGGCATACATGAGTGCACCCTCAGCGAGTCCAAGGCCGCGTGCGGCGACTATCGGTCTCATCGAATTCAAGCCGAGCATCGCGAGTCGAAATCCGCCGACCTCGCCGATCACATTCTGGGAAGGCACGTGCACCGACTCAAGCAATAGCTCGCCGGTATCGACTCCCTTTACCCCCATCTTCTTGTCGACTCGCGGTACCGATACGCCTTCGGAGCTACGGTCAACGATGAAGGCGGTGATCGAGTCATGACGGCGAGAGCTCGGATCGCCAGTCTTGGCAAAGACTGTGTACCAATCCGCCTGAGCAACCCCAGATATCCACACCTTGGAGCCGGAGAGAATCCAACCTCCCTCGACATCTGGATCAGGGACGGCAGAGGTGCGCATACCAGCGACGTCGGAGCCGGCGCCAACCTCCGAGAGTCCAAAAGAGGCTCTCTGTTCGCCACGGGCGATACCCGGAAGGTAGCGCTCCTTTTGCTCCTCCGAACCCGCTATCATCACCGGTCCGGTAGGAAGTCGGGATAGCAGCAGCATCAAGGCTGCGGTGTTGGAGTACTTCGCTACCTCTTCGATCGCGATAGTTAGCCCGAGGATCCCCGCTCCGGAGCCCTCGTAGCGCTCAGGTATGCAGAGACCAAACAGACCAGTGGCACCAAAGAGTTCAAACAGATCCTGAGGGTACTCTCCGGTGAGATCGATCTCTCTTGCCCTTGGGGCTACCTTCTCCTTTGCAAGCCTGCGCACCGTATCGCGGAGCTGGGCGAGATCCTCATCGAACTCGAACTCCATCGAGCACCTCCCTTACCTTGTGGTTCACAACGTTAGACATCGTGAAACC
>DAHXNM010000369.1 GCA_027365375.1 Ferrimicrobium sp.
GGTTTCAACGCCTCTGACCCTAGCGACGTGATCGACTCAAAACCAACCAGCAACAGAATGGCGATCGTGGACTGATAGAGCAGGTTCAAAAAATTATGAGGGAGCAGCACCCCACCAGCGTTTGGTTGAACATAACCAGCATGTGGATAGTTGATTCGATAGACGATAAAGATCACGCTGATCGCGACCAGGGTGACAATCTGCACGACGTTAATCCCCAGAGCCAACATAGTGGAGCCAGTAATCCCTCGATAGGCCACATACCCCACCAGGGCTGCCGCCGCTATTGCGACGATCGACAGGATTGGCCATCCAAGTTGACTTCCGTGGTTAAACTCAGCCCAGATGTAGCCCACAATGGTGGCGATGAACGCGATCATGATGCCGGGGTAGATCCAATAATAGAGGTGACTAATCCAGCCAAAAGCAAGCTTGGCAGGGCGTGCGAGTCTCCGATGGCCCTCTGATCGCTTGTCGAGGAATGCGGCTTCAGCGAAGTAGTAGGTCGAGCCGGTGCCGGCATTTGGATAGATTCTGGCCAGCTGAGAATAGCTCCAGGCTGTAAACATCGCCAAGACGAAGGCGAAGAGGAGCCCTGTCCACATCTGCGATCCGGTGGCGGCACCATGGCTAGTTTGGGCGGCCTGTTCTTGAAATGTAGTCCAAAGAAATGCTCCGGGCGCAATGAGCGCCATCCCATTGACGGTGACGCCGGTCAACGAAAGTGAACGCTTAAACTCTGGCGGTGAGCCTGGTGGACCTAGTTCCGAAGCCATGATTCCTCCCTTTCCCCTCGACGCGATATCGAGGTTTGGGGCGAGCCTATCCACTCCTTGTTACACCGTTGTTTCAGCTCTATGAAGGCTTACGACATAAACTGCCGCCTTCGATACAGGCACCAGTCCGTTGCCTCGAATACATATACAACTTCAGTGGCATCCACCGAACCCTAGAGAACGGAGCTTCCTTCGCCATGCACGCGGACGCGGCTGCTTAACGCTTCACGAGGTCGCATGCCTCTTAGCGCGATGCTCCTCGGCGTTCTGGGATCGCTAATCCTGCGACAAGTGTACTCTTGGCCATATTCCCACCTGCGTTGGAGGTGTGACGACACGATTGCGAGGAAAGACCGTTGACCCTTACGGCCAAGCACTCCGGGTTTGACGCAGACGCGGTCATCTGCCAATCAAGTGATTACCAGGCCTCCTCCGAGCACGAGAGACAGCTTCGTATTCGACTGGCGACATCATTCCACCCGATAAGTGAAGCCGCCTGTTATTGAAGCAGTCCACCCCCTTGCAGGTCTCTCATTCGGCAGCGATCTCATCGTCGGAGAGAGCCTCCGGACCAATGGCATGAATCAACTCCGTCTTGTATGAGCCATTCAAACTCTGGGCGAGCGCGTTAGTCCTTTGGCATCTCCACCGCCCGCACGGCTCCAGAGAACTAACTCCCAGCTCATCCGGATCCACCGTTTGTAGAAGTTGGCTTGCGACTGGAGGGCCCATCCTTTTACCAAGCTCCGCTAGCTCACGTGTCTAGGTATGGTAGGTAATCCTCTCTACACGTTCGCGCACAGACCGATACTAAGACCTCGAGGGTGCGGCTGGAAGCTATGGGCGTGTCGAGATAGCCATGACACTGGCCAGCAGGAGCAACCATCATCGTATCACAATATCAGATAGCACATATCACGGATAATGATGAGGTCATGCATCGCTAATTATGAACACACATATCTACTAAACAGATAGTGTAGGGAACGAATTTACTACGGCTCCTGGAGTCCAGTCCTGGACTGGTAGACCCGTCGCCACTACAGACGAAAGCCGAACGACGCCTTTGGCGCCATTCGGCTTTTCATCGATGGATGCCAATGGAGAAAACTCTCCTTCGGCATCGGTATTCTTCCTGCTCAGCAGCCCTTTGCGTTGCGCTCGGACATCAGATAGCTAGATAATCCTTCCGAGTACAGATTGCCCTGGCCCCGGGCCGTCTGTCCGACACCCTCAAGCTGCCTCGACCCTCGACGAGTCGTGCGAATCCCTAGATTAAACTCATTGAACCTCATTGTTCATTCCTCCATTTCTTTAGGAGACTTTCCTAATACTACTTCGTTATTTAGTATAGCAATCTAAAGGGGCATTTATTCCAACCTGGCTACCGAGAATAGTACAGATATCAGTTAAACAGGCTGCCACTTTCATCGCTTCAACCCCGAGATGCGAATCACGAGGAAAAGATGCACTGAAGTTAGGCAGCGGATCTCTTCGATAGACACAGGCGCTACGTCACAGAAACGCAGTTAAGCGCAGTAGAGTCAGATCGACGCGCCCTGGACTATACAGCCGTGTCTCGACCACGGGTCCATCTATGCGTACTGTTGGCTGAACTCAAACCGCACAAGACTCGGTAGGCTGTAGATCCGTCTACAACCTACCCCAGAAGCATGGTCATTCACATGCAGTCGCAGCGAAGACCTTCGTCGCCGGTCATTTTCTGAGCCGATTAGGATCGCTAGCATTGGTTTCATCCGCAGAAGACGCAGTCAAGTCGTCCAGGGCTGCAGTATCTATAGGAGCCTGATCGAAGTACTGGCGCCCCATTAGTGCAGACGCACCCGCCGCCACCAAGCAAGCTGCAACCGCGAAATCTAACGCTTCGTGGAGTCCATGACTGAAGGGGCCTGCGATCAGACTCGGGAAGAAGGATCGTCCTGTCAGGAAAACCGACTGCGCATGCGGCAACTTCGCCAGCACGCCGCTCGGACCCAACAAACTCTGTATCGGATTGTAGCCCAAGAACGCTGCGAACACCGAGGAGGTTGGCGGTAGATTGGCGACCTTGTGAGCTGAAGCGGAGGGAACTCCATGGGCGATCAAGCCTTGATAGAGAGCTGCCGGTAGATGACTCGCTAGTCCAACGATGATCAAGGTAAAGAAAATGCCGATGGAAAGTACCATGGCAGCATTCATCGAAGTGGTTGCCATCCCTGCACCCTGCCCACGCTGGTTTGGCGGAAGCGAGTTCATGACTGCCGCTCTGTTAGGAGAGGTGAACAGCCCCATCGATAGCCCTACGGCGAGAAGCAACAAACCGAACCATACATACGAGAAGTCGATAGGCAACACCTCCAACAGGGCAAAGCTAAGAGCCGCTACTAGCATCCCTGCGACAGCGAACGGGCGAGGACCATAGCGATCCGACAAGAAGCCTGACACCGGACCAGCTAGCAGGAACCCAGCCGTCAGCGGCAGCATAAAGATGCCCGCCCACAACGGAGTTTGAACAAAGCTGTAACCATGCTCGGGCAACCAGATTCCCTGCAACCAGATGATGAGAATAAACATCAAGCCCCCTCGTCCCAACGAGGCGAGAAAACCGGCAACGTTAGCGGCAGCAAAGGAACGAATGCGAAAGAGTGGTATCCGAAACATCGGTGACTTCACCTTGGTCTCTATCCAGACGAAAAGAGCAAGCACAACGACGCCACCGATCAGGGCTGCCAGCACTCGTGGGTTCGACCAACCCATGGTATGACCACCGTATGGCTCAATGCCATAGACGATGCCGACCAGCAATGTCACCAGGCCAATTGCAAACGTCGCGTTACCCAGCCAGTCGATCTTGGAGCGAACTCTCACTCCCTTGTCCTTGAGGTTAATTACACCCCAAATCGTACCTATGATCCCAACTGGAACCGAGACCAGGAAGACGAGTCTCCAGTCGATAGGGCCGAGC
>DAHXNM010000370.1 GCA_027365375.1 Ferrimicrobium sp.
TATATCGCCTTCCGGAGGATATTAATTGATCCTATGGCGTCTCGATCGCAAGTGAATCCACAGTCGGGGCCCTTGCATCGGTAGTATCGATCTGATGATCGGTAGCGTGTTGAGCACGCGAGGCAAGTTTAGCTAGAGTACGACTCGTCCTGGTGAACCAAGCCTAGCTTGGTCTTTTCTTGTAGATATCGCTCGTGTGCTCCTCCCAACCACTCGGACAGTTGTTGGCGACTGCACCGTTTGGCTTGGGTACGCCTCTCACGTCACCAACTATGAGGGATCTCCCGCCGTCTATGCCGTTACCTTCATAACAGCCCCTGACATCATTATGGAATATGGGTTCATCCGTCATTTTTATGACTTGCTATGCTGTGGCTCTGGCCGCTCGGTCCCTCCTTCACGGAAGGGGGTTTTGCCCCTGTTCGGCCATACGCCGACGAGACTTAGTTACCAAAACAGCTACGGCGATTAACAGCTAACGGCGCAAGAGTAGCAGCCATCACTGGACAACCGCCGAACATGCTATATGACTTCTTCGGGCGAGCGCATGCTCTACGAACGCCGACCCCCGAAGCCCAGCATCATCTCCAAGCTCTGCTGGAGCTAGTCGCAAGCCATATAGGTACTTGGGCATACTCCTGTCGAACACCTGTTGCGTGAGTTCGAGCACGAATGGATCCGAAAGACCCAGACCTCCCCCAACGACTATCTTGTCAGGAGCCAGCAACCAGGCGAGATTCGAGAGAAGAATGCCGAGCGCCTCGGTGACCCTGCTCAACACCTCACGTTCAATGCCGGCATTCGCGGCCGCCAACTTGACCAGATCAGGATTATTGGTCAAAAGACCTGCTTCTTTTGCCATTCGAGCAAGTGCCGTACCCGATGCGAGCGACTCGCCCTCATCCATAGCTTCAAGTCCAAGTCGCGTATGTCCCGCCTCCATGCTCGAGTAGTGCCCTCGGAGGAGCTGACCCTCATGTATGACACCTGCCCCAATACCGGTAGAGCAAGTTACATATAGCACCGTCGACCCGCCCTTACCGGCGCCAAGTTCTGACTCTCCAAGAGCAGCCATATCCGCATCGTTGACGAGAATGACCTTCTTGTTGAGCACCCTCTCAAGTGCAGAGACGCTCAGTTCGGCTAGAAACTCTTGATCAAGATTGGGAGCGTATACCACCTGGCCCTTGGTGTGATCGACAACACCTGGAGCGCCAAACACGAGCGTTGGGACATCAGCACCATCAACCAGTTGCACGAGCTGTTCAAGTCCTTCGCCAACTGACTTCGACTCCCTGGTGCTTAACGCCGCACGCTTGAGTATCTCTCCTTCACTCGACACTCGGGCCATCCGGAAATTCGTCCCACCAAGGTCAACCGCCAAAACCTCGCCCATCTAACACCAACCTCCAAACTCGTTAACTAGACCATCTGCCTCCTTTGGGCCACCGGTACCTGCACCATATAGGAGGGAAGCTGGCTGATCAAGTAGTGGTGATACTACTCGCCAGGCGGCTTCGACCGACTCCTCAGAGGCGAACCTTGACTGATCGTTGCGCGTAACATCATCGATCAACTGCGCGTAAGGCTCCTCGCCTTTTACAGGTCCACCAGCGCGACCAACCTCTAGAGAGACCGGGGCAGAACGAAGATTGGGGCCAGGAACCTTCGCCTGCATCCGCAGGTCAATCAGGTCATCCGGCTTGAACTCAAAGATAAGTCGATTCGGTTCCGGTAGATGATACACGTCATTGGAGTCGAAAATCATGGTTGGTGGTGATCGAAACTCAATGATGGCGTTAGTTCTAGTGGCATCAACAGCCTTGCCGGCTCGGATGAAGACCGGAACGCCAGCCCATCTCCATGAGTTGAGCCGCACCCGCACAGCGACAAAGGTGGGAGTCGATGAACCTGGGGTGACGCCTGGCTCATTCATGTAGCCGCGATATTGACCGAGCACCGACTCGGCGAGCGACAGTGGCTCCATAGAGGCGAGGACCTTGACCCGCTCCATCGCAACCGCCTCGCTACTCATCGACAGCGGAGGTTCCATCAATAGGAGGCATAGCAGTTGAAGCAGATGGTTTTGGACCACGTCACGGAGGACTCCGACACTGTCATAGAAGGCCCCTCGACCCTCGACACCAAAGTCCTCAAGCATGTTCAACTCGATTCTTGAGACGTAGTTCCGATTCCACAACGGCTCAAGTATCGAGTTGGCAAACCGGAAGACCAGGAGATTTTGGACCGCCTCCTTGCCAAGAAAGTGATCGATCCTGTAGATCTGCGACTCCTGAAATGCCTTCGTCAACACGTTAGAAAGCTGACGTGCGTCCGCTAAATCGCGCCCAAAGGGCTTCTCAACCATCACTCGCCCAGTCTGCGCGAAGCCTGCAGCCTCAAGCCGATCAACCACTACCTCGAAGAATCGGGGAGGTATGGCAAGGTAGAATATCGGCTCCGTCTCGGCCTCGATCACTGTTGCCAGCTCTTCATACAAAGAATCTGCGCCGTAGTCGCCGCGAACGTAGATCACTTCGCGGACGAATGCCTCGATTTGCGCCTCGTCAAAATGCCCTGAATCCACGAGGAGAGAGGATACGTACTCTCGAAAACCATCGACACTGTAGTCCGTATCAGCGACGCCAACCACCTGAAGGTGGTAGTCCTTGTGGTCCCTGAAGATCGTCATCAGAGCTGGCAACAACATCTTCTTGGCTAAATCGCCCGTAGCTCCAAACAAAACGAACGGTATCTCTCTCATGGCGATCCCTCTTTCCTATGGCGTAATTCCTACAGGTTCCTTAGCACTCGCGCAACGAACGTTGTCGTTGCAATGAGCTACTCCAAGGTAACGACGCGCACCACACGCAACGAGACTTGGTGAATCATTACTGTGGTCAAGGCCAGGCCACACTCTCCCCACATTCTCACCTGGGCGAGTTACCTTGATGCTTTGCCTGAACCACACGTTGCACCGCGTTCACTAAACCAACGTGAGTGAACGCCTGGGCAAAGTTTCCCAACATGATCTTTTGGGTTGGGTCATACTCCTCGGAGTAGATGCCGAGATTGTTGGCCACACCGATCAGCCTGTCAAGCAACTCTTCGGCTTCGTCCACCCTATCTTGGAGCGCGAGATTCTCCACCAGCCAGAACGAGCATGGCAGGAAGACCCCCTCTGGCTCGTCGATTCCATCAACACCACCATCGGGCTGATAGCGGAGAATAAAGCCATCAGAGGAGAGATCCTTACGAATCCTCTCCACCGTCGAGACCATGCGCGGATCCTTAGCGTCAATAAAGCCCATAATCGGAGCGAGTAGTACAGAGGCATCAAGAC
>DAHXNM010000051.1 GCA_027365375.1 Ferrimicrobium sp.
CCCTTGGTTACTTGAGCCCCCATGAGTTCTTGGCCCTCGACGTGACGACTGAAGAGAATGGTTCTCACTTAAGTCAAGCAAACACCGAGGACACAACGTGCGAGAACTACTTCCGGTCCGAAGCAGCATAGGGCCGAGACACGTAGAATGAACGTAGTCTTCTCACATACGAAGTGGACCAGGTTCAAGGGGCCTTCCAGTTGGTTGACTACCACTATCTCAGATCCCGACTCTTCGGCAATGTGGGCGATAAGATCGAATCCAAACCTAACCAGTCTGTCTTTATGAGCGACTATTAATCGTTCAACCTCCCCGTGCTGTATACGGTCTACGAGCGCTAGGAACTTCTTGCGTTTGAAGTTCATACCTCCGCCGATCTCCTCGATCCACTCGTCTACCGCTATACCAGCGTTGGGACAGTAGGTCTCCATTGACTTAACCTAGCGATACTAGGTCATCTTTTTGTCCTGAACCACTCACTCTGGCAGTAGACGACAGTGACTCGGCGGACAGGAGCACCTCCCAACATAGCTCGCACATCAGACTCATCGAAGTAGCGATGCCCGCTAGGGAGCCTTTTAGACGTGATCTTGCCCTCTTGTTCCCATCGCCGTACCGTACTTGGACTACGCCCAATCCGTTTTGCGAACTCGCCAATGCTGTATGTATTAGCCATCACGACCAAGTATCGCACATTGGATAGAAAAGCGTCAACTGGTGTTTGCTCCCCACAACGAATGACCCCAGGGATTCAATCGAAACCTCGAGTCATCTCGTCCAACCCACTCTCAGTCAGACGAATGTTCCCTGGAGGGCGTTCGTTGTGTCGTCCTCGCACTGATGATAAAGCCAGTGTGGCCGATCATCTTCTGTTCGGGCCTCACGACATCACCGTTGACAACCCAGCATCGCTCAAGAATCTCCTTGACCGAGTCGATGAGGAGGGCGTTGCTCCGCATGGCACGTACCGTCTCTTGGACCTGATTGATGTTAGTAACATAGACCACTACCCTGCCATCGGCTACAAGCAAGTGACGCACCAGCCCTAGGACCAGCCAGGGATCCAGCAGATCGAGCACGATTCTGTCGAACCTTCCTTCAAGTTCAACCTCGGTGACGTCCCCGTTGACCACAGTCAGATTTTCACTAAGATTGGCTGGGAGATAGCTCTCTACATTCTTGCGTCCACGATTGGCAAAATCCTCCCGTTTCTCCACCGCCACCACCGCGACCCCACAGCGCAACATCCCCATGGTGAGCGCACCGGATCCAAAACCAGCCTCAAGAATGCGCATCCCTGGTTCCAGCGAGAGCTCCCCGAGCATGGCCGCGATGTCCTTCGGATAGATGATCTGTGCACCTCGTGGCATCTCCAAGATGATGTCTGAAAATGAAGGTGCATAGACCACAAATCCGGATCCGGACCGTGTCGGCACGGTCGAACCCGGGAGCACGCCAATAATACTGTCGTGTTCGAGCAGGCCACGATGGGTGTTCACACTCGCACCAGCCTCGAGCAGGAGAAGAAGTCGACGACCACGTGGATCGACGACGAGTGCAAACGTACCCTCGCGAAAAACTCGCTCTGCTATCGTCACGCCTCTGTACGTGACTTCAATGAGATCATATAGCTGGCACCATCGCTGAGGTTCATCTGGGTCTTTCCATGGGGTGAGAGAAAACGACGACTCAGCCTGCCTCTAGTGAGGCTCACAAAGACATAGACAGCGAAAGCAGCAGCCAATACCCATCGATTACTGGAGTCAGCAAAAACCTTACGGAGGGTTCGAGCCATCAGCGCAGACGGTCGAAGCGACGAAAACACATCTCCTCGTCTCAGCACATTGTTCTCCTTACAGCCGTGTGATCTCGATGACCGAAGTTTTATTTCGGCCCCTGCGGTATCCAGCAACGAATGCAATAAAGACCAACAAGCCAGCCGCTACGCCAACAAAACCTGGAAAAGCTGGCCGCAAAGCGTTGAGTGACCCATTCGCCGACCTCTGGACACCACGGATGGAATCCTCTACGTCACTGAGACTGATCTTGTCCGCCATCGTCACTTTCCTCGCTTTCCAATTCGCTTAAGCGTGATTGCAAGTACCACCACCACGACCACCAAGGTAATTAGGTAAGGGAGCCAGTTAAGATGCCCTTGAAAGGTGGAACCGGTCTCGTCTTGCAACAGCCGAAGCAAACCCAAAGCCACGACTACGAATCCAAAGGCGGTGAGGATGGAGGCGATCAACCCCCATACCAGCAGCCCACCAAGCCGTTTCGCCGGATCGATCGTCTCTTGCTTCACATAGTGCAACGACGTTGAGACTGCAGACTTCAAACCATCCCGTTGACTCACGTCAAAAGCCTCCCCATCGAAGATCAAACCGCACTAGCCTAAATTAGGATAGCAGCGTAACCAGTGGCCAACTTCATCTGCGCTCCCTGTACTGGTCTTAAGAGGGAAAGGCTAGCCTCCAACTGGTGGGTAGAAAGGAGTAGCGTGGCAAACTTTCAGTATGAAATAACCGACGACGTCCCTGAACGATTCGGAACGCACGTCATAGAACACCTTTCGGAAGGGGGGCTTCTTCTTCTTTCTGGGGGTCATACTATACTCGAGCTTCTCACTCCGCTCCGAAGCGCACTCGCTTCGTATTCCGGGGAACCGTTCGCAATTGGACAGGTAGATGAACGCCTGGTTCCCACCGACGATGACCGTTCCAACTGGATGCATATATCTGATGGGCTCGGCACGCTCGACTATCTGCAGCTTCCGTTGATCACCTGTCACACTCCCACCGAAAAACAGCTCCTCGCCGATTGCGAGACGCCCGACGCTGGAGTACTAGAGGCTCGAACAGCTCTAGCCAACGGTTACGCGAAACGCTATGAATTCCTGCTGGCTGAGTATCAACCCTGGTCGGTAGTACATCTGGGACTCGGAGCAGATGGGCACACCGCTTCGCTCTTCCCTAACTCCTTAGCCCTCGCCAATCGCAGCGCATTGGTCACCTCCAACAGAGATCCCTCCAACACCAATCCGATCGAACGCATAACACTGACGTTTCCTGCGCTGAACCGCTTCGGCTTCAGGATTGTCGTTGCGACCGGACCAGACAAGGCGGCGGTTGTTGAACGGGCTATCCATGGCGAAGGCTTACCGATTCACTCGCTCGATCCAACGAACACGCTTTTCCTTATCGACAGCGACGCCGCACGTGGGCTCACCAGTTAGGGACCATTGCAGTCCGGTGATGGATCTGGTTTCACCACGGTGACAGACTGGACAGTCGTAAAACGACGATTAAGACATCCAGGCAATTTATCGACTGAGCAGCTAGAACCAGTGCGCCTGATCAACACGTAGGACTACTCGCTATCTACACCTCAGTACAGCAAGAACTAAGGTATTGTTATGCAGATAAACCTGACACGTTGGTCAACGCAAAAATTACTGAGCGAATCAAGCAAACTCCGTGACGAGACCTTCGGCTCTTTGGTGACCTATTCACCAAAAGCTTTCTTCCCTTTCACTATGTTGTGTCGTGATAGCTGTGGTTATTGCACCTTCGCGAAGGCTCCGGCACGCCTCCAACGGGCGTACATGACCGCCGCGGAGGTTACCG
>DAHXNM010000058.1 GCA_027365375.1 Ferrimicrobium sp.
ACCATTAGCCGCATCTTCACTGAGCGCTTCTACATCGAGTCGATCAGGTTGACGGGTGGAGAGCCTACGATTCGAGCCCAGCTCCCTCGCCTTGTGGCGATGCTGTCGTCGTTAACTAATCATCAAGGGAAGAAAATTAACCTATCGATGACGACCAATGGGGTCACACTCCCGCTACTGGCCGATCCACTCCGCGAAGCTGGTCTCGACCGCATCAACATTTCGCTCGACACCCTACGACCAGATCGTTTCCTACAGATAACCAAACGTCCTCAGTTCGAACGAGTACTGGAAGGGATCGAAGCAGCTCAATCGGCAGGTTTCGCGCCCATCAAACTCAACGTGGTAGCGATGAAGGGTGTCAATGACGACGAGATTCTCGACTTCGTCACATTTGGACGGGACCATGATCTCCAGGTGCGTTTCATCGAGTTCATGCCACTTGACGGCGCAAACGCTTGGGACCGGACCGATGTGCTCTCGGCAGACGAGATTCTCGCTCGCATCGAGAGCGTCCACCCCGTCGATCCAATCACGAGAACGGCCGCTCCCGCCACTACCTACCGATACAAGGATGGCAAGGGCTCCTTTGGGATCATTCCCACGGTCACCAAGCCCTTCTGTGGTGATTGCGATCGGGTGCGATTGAGCGCAGAGGGCAAGATCCGAACCTGCCTCTTCGCACTCGACGAGCATGATCTTCGAAATCTTGTTCGCAGCAACGCATCTTCCGAACGGCTCGTTGCACACATTGAGTCGATTATCTCGACAAAGTGGGCGGGGCACTCGATTGGGCGGGTGAACTTCATACGACCCTCGAAATCCATGAGTCAAATCGGTGGGTAATCGTAAAATCGCCACCGTCCGGTGAAATAGCCACCTAAAGTGTAGGCATGGCAGATCGAGAGCTAACCCACCTCGACCCACTGGGTCGCGCACGAATGGTAGATGTTACCCCAAAGGAACCTACGCACAGGCGAGCCCTCGCCCGTTGCAAGGTGTTCATGAAGCCCGAGACCACCGCGCTTGTGGCGAACAACGCAGTCAACAAGGGTGACGTCTTGGGTGCGGCTCGAATTGCCGGGATTCAAGCGTCGAAACGCACTCCGGATCTCATACCCCTCTGCCACCCACTTTTGATCGGGTCTGTGTATATCAACTTCACACTGGGAGACACCTTTGTAGAGGTCGAGGCTCAGGTAGAGACGGTGGATCGAACCGGTGTCGAGATGGAAGCACTCACAGCGGCATCGATAGCTGCTCTCACGATCTACGATATGTGCAAGTCATACGACCGCTCGATGGTAATCGGTGAGCTCGCGCTGTGGGAGAAAACCGGAGGAAAGTCGGGCATCTGGCGACGCGAAGAGGGGGAATAGGCGGATGCAGTTTGGGATAGTGCTCGTTCTTGTCATCGGATGGTCTCTCGTGCTAGCACAGCCGTTTTTTAGCGCTCGCAAACGCAAGGACTATCTCCGGTCGATAATCGCTTTTCGCCAGCAACTGATAGCTCTTGAAACTGGCGTTCAAAGTCGTCCGTCTCGCACGAATGCAGTTCGTCCGACTCGACCAATTACGTCGTCAGTGACACCCTACCGACGCAGGCAGCGAACTCTTGCATCTCTCACCATGTCCCTAGTGATTGGGCTCATCTTGGCGATCGTAGCAGCTCCAGTTGGCATAGTCCTCACCACCATCAGCCTTGTCTCGATAGCGGTGTTCCTGACTCTTGCACGGGCGAACCACAACGCGCTTCGCGCACGGACGCCTTATCCTTCACAACGACGGGTTATGGGGTCCACCGTAAGCTCGTCAGAGAGAGCTATCGCTTAACGACCGGATAGACTGGTCCACGCGGGGGTGTAGCTCAGCTGGTAGAGCGCTACGTTCGCAATGTAGAGGCCGAGGGTTCGAGTCCCTTCACCTCCCCCCTGTGCTTTTTGATCTTTGCGGTGAACGGTTCACGCCCCTTGACCATTCATCATGTTCGTGCGGTACGGTCCACTTGATCGTGAACGACTCCTTTACATTATTCCAGTCTTCAGCTGGAAACCCAAATGGCGACGGGATACGAAGTTGCCGCGGACGCTGGGAGTGGTGTCACGGCACTTTCCAAGCGGATCTCACTGCCGTACCCACTTCCGTCTTGGGTGCCCACTACGACAGTAACCCCAGTCAGTATGACCTCCCTCCTATCACTAGGCCGAAGTTCATCCTCCCGAAGCACCCTGGCCCTGGCAAAGGCGCCCCTTCTACATGCCTAAGGCTGGGCCAAGTACCTCAACTTTACAGGGGCCACATTGGTCGATCGTTGTCAAACGACAGTCGAGAATCGGGTACAAATCGCCGATCGGGTACAAACAAGCCGCTAAATTGCAGTCATCGTAGCCAAGTGGGGCTTAGCGTGCAACTTGGTGAGTAATTCCAGAGGATAGTGAAGTGTCTGGAGCGAGAAGAGAAAAGGAGTACCTATAGATGCGTAGGTATTTTAAAGCGGCGCTTTGATGGATAATAGCCAGGTGCAGCGCGAAAAAGAGCTAGCAGCCGAGGCGGCGGCAAGTCTCGTCGAAGACGGTATGTCAGTCGGCCTCGGAACAGGATCGACGGTCGCATGCCTGCTCCCAATTCTTGCTGCTCGACGACTGTCCATTCGCTGCATTGCCACCTCACCACACACCGAAGAAATCGCTCGTCAGCTTGGCATGAGAGTAGAACCATTCACTGATATAGCAAATCTCGATATGGCAATCGATGGTGCCGACCAGATTACTCCTGACGGATGGCTCGTCAAGGGAGGAGGAGCTGCCCACACGAGGGAGAAGCTGGTCGCCATCACCACTGCGCGATTTGTCGTAATCGCAGACTCTAGCAAACCAGTGGACGTCTTGAGCGGTCCGCTACCAGTAGAGCTTCTGGCCTTTGGGCTAGGGTCAACTCTCCGTCGATTAGGCAACGTCACCCTACGGGATTTGCCTCCCAGTCCAGATGGGGGCATCATAGGAGATTACCATGGCCCCCTTGACGAACCTAGAGCTACCGCTACCAGGCTGTCTAGCACTCCAGGAATCATTGAGCATGGGCTATTTCCACCTGAGATGGTGAGTACGGCCATCATCGGCCGAGGTGAACAGGTCGAGGTACGCAACTACCCTCGCTCTTGATCGTCCGATACTCATCAGAAATCCCTGTTCATGGCAGCGGGTCCGTCGCCAGCAACAAAACTTCCTCTGAAGCGGCGACGAGATGATTTAGTCGATCGACGCTAAATACACCTGTTCGATTGCGCTGTTGAGTTCGGACGTGAACGCCTCGTCACCCATATCAACATGCAGCCCCTGAGTGAGAGCGCGTGAGAAGCTCGCGATCAGGCCGTGGTTACGGGCGAGCCGTTCGCTAGCCTCATCACGAGTGTATCCTCCTGATAGCGCCACCACCCGAACTACCCGTGGGTGCGTAATTAGCGAGGCATAGTGGTTATCGCGTTCAGGCAGAGTCAACTTCACCATGACCAACTGATCCTCGGCCAAAGTGTCAAGCCTTGCCTTCAGTGCATCACGCAACATGTCCTCTGCGGCCTGCTTATCCGGACTGGCGATGTCTATCTCGGGCTCAAGTATGGGTACCAGACCCTTGGCGAGGATACGATCTGCGATCTCAAACTGCTGATCCACTACAGCCTGGATCCCGACGGGATTAGCAAGTCGAATAAAGGACCGCATTTTGGTCCCAAACACACCTTTAGCGACAGCCTTGGCAAGTAATGCGTCCAAGTCCGGCATCGGATTCATGCATCGAGCACCATCGGCTTCTGGTGCTAGCCCCTTGTCCACCTTGACAAAAGGCACAACATGCTTGTTGTTCCAAAGGTAGTCAGCTGCATCTACACCCTCAAACTCTCTGTCGATAGTGTCCTCGAAGAGAATGGCACCAATCACGCGCTCACCTGTAAAGCTGGCGTTGGTAACGATTCTCGCTCGCATTGCATGCATGAGTGAAAGCATCTCATCGTCAGAATGGTAGGCCTCACGAGGGATGCCATACGATGCAAGCGCACCAGGGGTGCTTCCACCACTCTGGTCGAGTGCCGCGATGAAGCCCGCTCCATGTGCCATCTGGTCAAGCTGTTCCTTATTCATCTCAATTCTCCGATCTCAAGAGGTTGTTCACGGCCATCTGCAAAACTTGAGTTCTTCGCTCACCCTAACACGGGTGCATTTCGATCGATCCATCTAATCTCAACTGATAGATATTATGAGCGGGCAGACAATACTGCCACAGCTAGCGCATCCACCGGCAGCAAGGGTTGTCACGTATGGGTTATGAAGTCCCCTCGTCATCATTGTCTCAGCATCGCGTGATCATTGCTAACCTCTCAACCCGCATGAATTGCTGCACACAACCAGAGTCGGAGAGGTGTAGGCAGGCTTGTTTGCCAGCTGCAGATTTTTCGTTTCCCAGCCGAGTTGTGATGTTCTCCACCACCCTGATAATAGAGGGCCCGGCCAAATAGCATTGGCCCAAGATAACTTCCAAGGTTCGTCATGCGTGTTGCTGACGACGGTGGGACTGATCTCGAGAGAACTATTGCTGACAGCCCACGGTGCAAACTATGGTTGAGCGCCAGCCGCCACACCGTGTAGGTTGGCGCAGTGCTAGCAAACAAAGTCTGACTATCTGGCTCAACCCACTATCTCTTTTGGTAGCCCACGCAACCGTCGTCTACAATTTGAATGACGAGAGAGTAACCACAGCGGTTCGGTTCCCCAAGGCAATTCGGCCTAAGAGACGAATCAACGATGGACTAGGAGCAGACGTGAGCATTGCCAGTAATAAACGCATCACCGTGGCTGAAGGGGATGGCATTGGGCCCGAGATTATGGAGGCGACGCTTCGAATCCTCGCCGCAGCAGGTGCTGACCTCGATATCGAGCGGATCACCATAGGCGCTAACGTCTTCGATCAAGGGATATCATCAGGAATCGAACCTGGTGCCTGGGACTCGCTACGTCGCACCAAAGTGCTCCTGAAGGCGCCAATCACCACTCCTCAAGGTGGTGGGTTCAAGAGCGTAAATGTCACCATTAGGAAGACCTTTGGCCTCTATGCCAATATTCGACCATGCATCTCATACGCACCTTACATACCGACGCAGCATCCTGGGATGGATCTCGTGATTATCCGCGAGAATGAAGAGGATCTTTACGGAGGGATCGAACATCGCCAGACCCAGGACGTATTCCAGACACTCAAGCTCATCACTCGGCCCGGTAGTGAACGCATAATCCGCTACGCCTTCGAGTATGCCCGTCGCTATCATCGTCACAAGGTAACTAGCTTCACCAAAGACAACATCATGAAGCTCTCTGATGGAACCTTTCATAAGATTTTTAACGAAGTGGCTGAAGAATACCCTGACATAGAGTCAGAACACTGGATTATCGACATTGGAACTGCCAAGCTAGCAACCGCACCCGAGCAGTTCGACGTCCTGGTGTTGCCAAATCTCTACGGTGACATTCTCTCTGATGTCGCCGCCGAGATTACAGGATCGGTAGGGCTGGCAGGCAGCGCTAACATCGGTGAAGAGATCGCCATGTTTGAGGCTATTCATGGTTCAGCACCTCCCCTTGCAGGCCAGAACGTGGCTAACCCTTCTGGTCTCCTCATGGGTGCCGTTCTTATGCTGGTACATCTTGGCTTGGGATCCACCGCGACTAGCATCCATAACGCTTGGTTACGGACCATCGAGGACGGTATTCACACCCCAGATATCTACACCGAGAACCGTTCGACAAAGCAGGTTGGGACTGATTCCTTTGCCGATGCCGTGATAGAACGGCTAGGCGAAACCCCGCAGAAGCTTCCCTCCACTCTTTACCCCGACTCGGAGGAACCGATCACCGTGGAGCTGCGTGATCGTCCTATAGAGGTGAAGACCTTGGAGGGGATAGACATCTTCGTCGAGTTCCGAGGTCAGGTGGACGATCTTGGACACCAGATTGAGGCACATCTCAACCCAAACCTTACGCTCGTAATGATTAGTAACCGTGGTCAGAAGGTATATCCAAACGGTGCGGCAGAAACTTTCTGCGTTGATCACTGGCGCTGTCGTTTTCAGGTGAGAGAACCTGGGATCGTGCTCTCCACAGCAGACCTCATCGATCAACTCGCTCGTCTCGACGCCGCTGGACTCCCGTTTATAAAGACCGAAGGTTTGTTTGCTTTCAACAACATCCCCGGCTACTCGTTGAGTCAAGGACAGTAGAGGCAGCCAGCCTATTAGCCCAACGCCTGCCGACGCTGGTGCTACTAGATGGATGCCAACAGTACCGCTAATAGACCGGTCAGAAAGATCCCATCGAAGGTTCCTGCCCCACCAATCGAGACGATCGGAGCTCCTAGCGTTCGCGTCTTGTTGAGATTCGCGAGGTCAGCACCGATCAGAACACCCATAACCCCAATTATGTAGGCGAGAGCTGCAAGATAGTGGACCGTTAGCAAGGAGGCAAGAATAACTGCTATCAGAGCTGGCAGAACAATGGGTACGGCGATCCCAACCCCGCGAATCGGACGAGCAACCAAGCGAACCGCCACCGCTGCGATCACTACCCCGATCAAGGCCAGAAGTTCAAGATGGTCATGGATGGTTAGGTAGATAGAGAGACCCGCTGGGATCAGCGCGCCGCCAACATTCACCGCTATGGTTGTCTCGCTCGGACGCAATGGAGTAGGAATAGTGTAGCGAATACCAAGGAAGCTAATCGAACGTTCAGCTGGCTGCTCGAAGGCATTGTGTAGGCGTGCCACTGGAACATTGACGAAACTTCCAATAATCGTTGCCGTCAAGATGACCAGTAGCCATCCCGGGGCAATGCCGATCCGTCGATAGGCGAAGCCGAGTAGATCGAACGCTAGTAGCACCGCAAAGACCGCCAACATGAGAGCGAGCGCCAAATACAAGGGCCACGCAAAAACCGAATAGAAAGATCTACGCATGATGGGAACTCCCTCCATCCGATTCCAACCTAGCATCGCCACAGAATCGACCACAGTTCTAGCTGTCCTGTCTTACGATCAAGCGAGCTACACAACGTGCCGATGAACAGCGATGCAAACATCTGAATCCCGCTCGCAACTTAAGGATTACGAACTCGATAGCGTGACGACGCGCGCACAAGATACGCTAGATTAGAGAGAAGATCTACTCGACAAAGGAGTCGAAGTTGACACTTACATCAAAAAAGCCGACCAAAAATCCAGTATTCAGTGGTTTGAAGGAACGGCTTAGGGAACTTGAATCCCAATTGGGTACGCCCGACAAGCGGAAGGCATTCCTCGGTTTTGCTCGCTCGTTCACTGCGCATATCGACCCCGAGGAGGAGACGGCGTTCTCTACCGACTTTGTCGTATCGGCGCTCACCGCTCAGCTCCATACGCTCGACGCCACCACGACCGACGATATGTGCGTTATGGAGATTGTCCGCGGATCAGACGTGCTTCGTGTTCGCTGTCGACCCGACGGAATTTCTGAGCTAGACTCGGTTTTCTCGACGATGCGGGCGCCAGGCACTATAGTATCCATCGTCAGCAACGACATGGAATTTCTTGTAGACACGTTCCTGCAGACCATTCGCGAGAAATCAGATCGACTTACCACGATACACCCCATTCTCGAGCGTGCCGATCTCGCCAGCTACGGGTGCAATGTGAATTCAGCGCAACCCACTGAGCTTCTCTCATTCTTTGCCGCCCAGTTTCCTATTGCGGTGACCAAGGTCGAAGCTGAGCAGCTCCTACGAACGCTGGCAAAGCGCTATCAACAGCTCCATCACTTCAATCGAGACCGTGATCGAATGCTCTCCGACCTCCTTCATCTGATTGAGCGGCAGGAGTTTCCGATGAACGGAAAGACAGAGCCTCCAGTGAGCAACTCTGCATTCTCCCATTTTTTACCCTTTGCCGAGATAAGACGCCCGAAAAAGGGTGAGCGGCTCGATCTCGGAATAACACGTGAGGATGTCGCTATCGATCGTCACTGGCCACGCGGCCTTAGCTCCAACTATCACATCCAGGTTCTCCCGGCCCGATCAGAGATTCTCGACTTCTCCCAGCTTCGCGCGGTCTCATTTAAAACTCCCGAAGGAGAGGTTGACTTTGTCGGGATCTTCCGACCCCAGCGAACAGGGGCAATCGGACTAGCGGCTCCAGAGGTGGCAGATCGTCTCGACACCGCTCGCAAACGCCTAAACCTTCTTCCAACGAGCCACTCGTATCGGGTTTTGCAAGATTTTGTGACCTCGCTCAACATTGATACGGTGCTAGCACTGCCGGTCGGCGACTTCCTTGAACTCGCGCGATCAGGGCTCTTAGTCGAAGAGGTCTCGCGTACCCAGGTATTTCTGAGTCAGGCACCAACCGGACCGCGACGTCTGTTGGTCCTGGTCCCAGGCGACAGGGTAGAGCTAGGCATTGAGGATCGAATCGACGATACGTTAGCGAACTACTGCGACGGGGTACCCAAGCGTGTAGGCCGTGTCTTCTCCGAGCGCCGTCTGGTGCTGGAGTACATTCTGCTCGGTTCGTTGACCCCAGATGGGTTAGACAAGCTCGCCGAAGAACTCGATAGAGTCACCACGCCCTGGAAGGCTCGTATCCGATCAAAGCTGCGTCAAGAACTAAACCCTGACCTGCTACCAAAGGTGCTTGGTGCGCTCGATCTTGTCGCTGAATCAGTCGAAGAGAGTTATCAGCAGGAGGAGAACGATGATTTTATCATCTCCGACCTGACTGCAATTGCCTCTCTGTTGGAGTCCGACCGCCGGCTCTCTTCACGACTGCTAGTTGATGTTAACGGAGAGCTGAGGCTTCACCTAATTTTGCTAGGGAGTCGGCTATCACTCTCGCAGATCCTTCCTGTCATTGAAAACTTTGGCCTCAAGGTGCTAGATGAACAACCCTATCGTGGTCGCTCTGGCAACCGAGAGCTTTGGATTATCGATCTTGGACTCGTCGTTGAAGATGATGATGCTCTCGAGCGCTTGAGAAATGGGCGTGTTCGCGAACGGGTAGAACAGTCATTAGCTGCCATCTGGCATGGAGAAGAGGAGAACGACCAGCTCAACCAGCTTGCAATAGCTGCCGAACTTAACCCAGAAGAGATCTCGGTGGTGCGCGCACTTGCAAGCTACATGCGACTCACAAACCTCGGATACTCCGAAACTTACTGCCAGCAAGCGTTGGTGAGTCAGCCAACACTGGCCCGCATGTTGGTTCGGTTATTCTATACCCGTTTTGACCCTGAGGTCTCTGACCTTGACCGTGGCGAATCTAGCGATCGGTTGATCGCCTCTCTGGAGGAGGCACTTGGCAACGTGACCTCCCTAGATCAGGACAAGGTCCTGCGCGGGATGAAGGAACTCGTGCTCGCCATGCTGCGAACCAACCTGTTCCAACCTGATCGCAAGGCAGTTGCGTTCAAAATCGACCCTCGGATGCTGAGTTTCTTGCCAGAACCAAAGCCTCGCTACGAGATCTACATGCGTAACGAGACCACGGAGGCCGTTCACTTGCGAGGGGGTCCGGTCGCGAGAGGAGGAATTCGATTTTCCGATCGCATGGAGGATTTCAGGACGGAGATCCTGGGGCTCATGAAGGCACAGACAGTGAAGAACGCTGTCATCGTGCCGGTAGGATCCAAAGGCGGCTTCATAGTCAAGGATCTCGACCCCAAGGGTCGGAACGCCACCAAGATCGAACGATCCTACCGAGTGTTCATGGAGACGCTTCTCTCCCTGACCGACAATCTTGTTGGCGGCAAGGTTGTACCGCCAGAGAGAACCGTACGCCACGACGGCCCTGACCATTACCTTGTGGTGGCAGCCGACAAGGGAACGGCCACTTTTTCAGACATCGCCAATGAGATCTCCATCAATCATGGTTATTGGCTTGGTGATGCGTTTGCATCCGGAGGATCCCATGGATTCGATCATAAGCAGATGGGCATCACCGCAAAGGGGGCCTGGGTCTCGGTCGAGCACCTCTTCGATGCCGTCGGCATCGATGTGGCACGAACCCCGATTCGAGTGGTGGGCATTGGCGATCTGTCTGGCGACGTCTTTGGCAACGGCACCTTACGGTCTCATCAGCTCAAGCTGGTAGCAGCTTTTGATCATCGCCACATCTTCCTTGACCCAGACCCAGAGCCTGAGGTTTCGTGGCAAGCGCGTGCGGCCATCTTCTCGCAAGGAGCCGGCACAAGCTGGGAGGACTATCCAGAGTCCGCTATATCGACGGGAGGCGGTGTCTTCTCTCGCAACGTCAAGAGCATCAAGATATCTCCCCAGATCGCCGAGGTCCTCGACATTCCGGTCGGTTCGTATGAGCCCAATCAGCTGATCAGGCATATCCTCCAGGCGCCTGTCGACCTTCTCTTCAACGGTGGCATCGGCACCTACGTGAAGGCCTCAACCGAGGCCAACATCGAAGTCGCCGACAAGGCGAATGACTCTGTCCGCGTCAACGGCAACGAGGTCAGAGCGCGCGTCATCGGCGAAGGAGGCAACCTTGGGATGACACAACTCGGCCGTATCGAATATTGTTTGAGTGGAGGTCGGTGCAACACCGACTCGATCGACAACTCGGCCGGTGTCGACACCTCAGACCACGAAGTCAACATCAAAATTGCGCTTGACGCTCTGGTCCATCAAAACGAGCTCTCCGTGGATCAACGCAACGAGGTGCTAGCCCAGTGCGTCTCCGAGGTCGAGACGCAGGTGCTTGCCGATAACGTCTACCAGAATTGGGCACTCTCGGCAGCCGAGGCCCGCTACGACCATTCTTGGGGAGAGATCACTCGTCTGCTTGGCCATCTTGTGGACTCAGCCGGACTCGCACCTGGCGTAGAGCAGCTGCCAAACCCATCGGTGATTGCGGCGAACCCACCGAATAGAAAGTTAACAAGGGCCGAGCTCTCCATCATCATCTCGTACGTAAAGCTCGACCTCAATCAACAGTTGATGGAGAGCTCACTCCTCGATCACCCATTAACCGATGGTCTTTACGAGGAGTACTTTCCGCTGCCCGTCCGCCAACGGATCAGACAACTCTCGCTGCGTCATCCTTTGCGTCGCGAGCTAATAGCTACCACCATCGCAAATGTAATCGTCAACCACGTGGGCGTGTTTGGAGTTCAGGCGATCGCGGCTGCAGCCAACATCTCGATCGTTAAGGCAGCTGAATATATCTACCTAGCCCTCCTCGTCTCCGATGCGCGCGCTACGGTTCGTCGTCTTCTCTGGTCAACTGGAGTATCGTTCGAGGCACGGATGGATGCCTATCTTGGCTTCCAGGATCTCGTTTGCACATCGGCTCTCGAGCTCCGCCTCGTCGTCGACGAGCCCGACAGGCTATTCGACAGTGACGACCTTGGTAAACTCACTAACCGAGTCAAGACCGTTGCCCAGGCGCTGAGCGCGCGTGATGACCTGCCGACTAGCTGGCAGTCGCGTCGAGAGCTCTTGACCCAAGCCCAGATCGATTCCCAAATCACCGATCTCCTCGTCCCAGGACGGGCTCTCGCTCTATATCTCTCACTGCTGGTCGATCAGGGTGATAGTGTGGGCGATCTTGAGGAGTTTGCCGGCTCTCTATACCAACATGAGCTCGCAAGTGGTATCGTCACCACCCGAGAACTTCTCTCGAACGTGCCTACGACCGATCTCTCATCGGTCCTAGCGCAACAACAGGTGCAGGATCGGCTTAATAACCTATCTCGTTCCATCTACCAAGGGCAATCATTTGTTGACAGTGTCAAGAATGCAGTTGATTGCGTTGCTGAGAATCTAGAACGAGGAGAGATGCTACAAGCCTTGCTAGAGAGTCTTAAGTTCTAGTTGCACGGCCACCAATCACAATAGCAGCGCCCCGATCGATTGCATACTATCACTCAGTTGTCTCGGCGTCCTCGCCCGGCAGTTGAGCCAGGTGATCTACGCCAGCGTGCTCACCAAACCTATCCATAAACACATGCGGGCGCAGAGGGCGTCGGGACTGCCAATTCAAACGCTCTAGATCCGGTATCTGTTCAAAATGTGTAACTGGGCCGAGGCAAAGCCAAGCGATTGGTCTGATATCAGCTGGCAGCCCTATGAGATGGGCTAAGAAATCCTCGCGATAGAACGATACCCAGCCAACGCCAATACCCTCTACAGTCGCCGCAAGCCAAAGATTTTCGATCGCTAGGCAGACAGAGTACAGCCCCGCGTCGTCGATCGCATGTCGGCCAAGCACATGTGGAGACCCCCGCTGCGGGTCGTAGGTGACGACTATGCCAAGGCTCGCCTCTAGGATACCTTCGATCTTGATCCTCTGAAAACGTTCACGAGCCTCCTCATCCAGACTGGATTCGAAGGTGGCTCTCTCTTTATAGACATGCTCATAGAAGGCACGCCGTATCCCCTCTGACTCCACCAAGACAAAGTCCCACGGCTGCGACATCCCTACGCTTGGAGCACCGTGGGCTGCGGCTAGGACTCTGCCGAGCACCTTAGGGTCGAGTTCAGCACCAGTGAACTGTCCACGGACATCACGACGTCCAAAAATAACCCGATAGAAACTGTCTCGATCCACGAGTTTCCCTTCTCTTTCAAAACCTCGCCTCAGGCTACTAGCCTTTTAGGAATGCAGACAACTACACGACGCCAGTGAACACAATGCGTGGCCTACGGAACAGGAGCTCGAATCCCGTCTCCGTAAAGGACATCGACAGCCGAACGCTCGGCCGCGCTTGGCAGGTGACAAAAGAATTTCGCTTTGGGCTCATCCTGTACTTGCTGGCGATCCTTCTGGCGGCGCTCTTCGGCTCGCTGACTCCCCTACTGTTCAAGGACCTCATTAACAATGCCATTCCTCGTGGTTCTATCCATCTGCTTATCATCTATTCCATCATTCTTGGGATCCTGACCTTCGCTCAGACTGGGATTGGCGTACTCAGCCGTTACCTCCAGTCGATGATCGGGGAAGGGATTATATACCGGCTTCGGATTCGGCTCTTTGAGCACATGCAAACGCTCTCTCTCAGCTTTTTCACGCACTCGCAGACCGGCTCTATCATCTCCCGTGTCAACAACGACGTGGTCGCATCACAGCAGGTAGTTGGGACACTTGGATCACTCGTCTCCGACGTGTCGACGCTTGTCTTCACACTATTTTTCATGTTCGAGCTTTCGCCGCAGGTGACCATTCTTGCTCTGCTCATCGTACCGGTACTAATCGCCTTGGATCGCCTACTCGGAAAGAGATTGACGCGTTATGCCCGAGTCCAGATGCAGGCAAATGCAGAGATGTCAGCCTTCGAGCAAGAACGCTTCAACGTATCAGGTTCGCTGCTGGTCTCGTTGTTTGGCAATCGGAGCAGAGAATCGGAGCAGTTTCGGACGCAGGCAGCCGGAGTCCGGGAGGCGGGCATTCGCTTCGCCCTTTTTGGACGCCTCTACTACAGTACCTTAGCGCTCATGGGTGGTATTGGCACGGTGGCAGTCTACGCCATCGGTGGAGACGAGGCGATCCACCATGCGCTCACACTCGGGGCGCTAGTGGCCTTGGCGCAGTACGTCACGAAGCTCTTTGCACCGCTCACCGACCTCTCCTCGGCTCGCGTGAATCTGCTACAAGCTCTGGTGAGCTTTGACCGTGTCTACGAGGTACTGGACCTGACCCCAGAGGTACAGAATCCTACGCGACCCATCCACCTGCCCAAGCCGGCCGGCCACATCAGCTTTGAGCACGTCAGCTTCAAGTATCCCTCCGCGACGCCCTTGGCTAGCCTCGCCAAGAACCCAGCCATAACCGAACCTGTGAACAATGAGTATGCCCTCTTCGACATCAATATGACCCTCGAACAGGGGAGCATGACCGCCCTCGTCGGACAGTCAGGTGCGGGCAAGACGACCATAACAAATCTGATCACGCGCCTATACGACCCAACAGATGGATCGATCAGCTTCGACGGAGTCGACCTACGTGCGCTCGACATTGAGACACTGCGGACGCTTATTGGCGTCGTATCCCAAGACCCGTTCCTCTTTCACGATACCATCAGGTCGAATCTGTTGTACGCCAACATTCATGCTAGCAACCAAGATTTGTCGGCTGTGGTAGAGGCGAGCCAACTCGGAGAGTTGGTTGAGCGACTCCCGCAAGGTCTCGACACTCTGGTAGGAGAGCGTGGATATAGACTATCTGGCGGCGAAAAACAGAGGATGTCGATCGCCCGCGTACTCCTCAAGGATCCTAAAGTAGTAGTCCTTGATGAGGCAACCTCCAGCCTGGATTCCACAAACGAGGCCCACATCCAAGAGGCGATTGGGCGTACGCTCAAAGGGAGAACCTCGCTTGTGATAGCGCATCGACTCTCAACTGTACTCGGGGCTGACATGATCGTGGTGTTAGATCATGGGCAGATAGCTGAGATGGGTCCGCATCGAACCTTGATTGCACGACAGGGCCTTTACGCTGAAGTCTTCGAACGCCAGTTTCGGACGCCGGACACCACGATCATACCTGACCAGCTCACTCAAACGCTGGAGTAAGGCGTCCATCAACCTAGTCTCAACCGCCCTAGCCATCATGTCCCACCCGTTATGGGGGATCACACCAGCCGCTGTGAATAGTCAATTGGCGTGAGAATTTAGCTAAAGCGACCACCAACGCTCTCAACCTGTACTAAGTTAGGCGCAATCGAAGTTTTAGTTGACTCCGGTGGGCTGGGAAAAGCTCGTAAACGAAAATATGAGAAGTCAGGGGGACCTACTCAATGCAAACAAGTAAACCTGCCGAAGGAGGGCGACTGCGACGCGAGATGTCGTATATCGACCTCAGCTTTGCCGGGCTCGGTGCTATCATCGGCTCTGGTTGGCTCTTCGGCGTTCTCTACGCTGCAAACTATGCTGGCCCAGCGGCCATTCTCGCATGGATTATCGCTGCCGTCATCGTTACCTTCATCGCGCTCGTGTATGCAGAGCTTTCTGGCATGCTGCCAGAGGCCGGAGGAATCACGCGCTTCCCGCACTTTACCCATGGATCGCTCGCTGGCTTTATCATGAGCTGGGGAGCCTTCCTTGGTTACGCAGCGGTTCCAGCCATCGAAGCTGAGGCCGTGGTTCAGTACGCAGAACACTACATAACCTCATTCCAGAACAACAAAACCTTAGACTTCATCGTTGAGGCGATCATTCTTCTTATCTTCTACGCCATCAACATCTATGGGGTCAAGGTCTTTGCCAAGATCAATAGCGTGGTCACGTTCTTGAAGTTCATCACTCCGACACTGACGATCATCGTGATTCTCTTTGTCGCCAAGCACTGGGGCAACTATACAGCTACCACGACGCATGGGTTCATGCCCTATGGAACAGCGGGCATCTTCATCGCAGTCTCATCGGGTGGTATCATTTTCTCGCTTCTAGGTTTTCGCCAAGCGGTAGACCTGGCTGGCGAGGCCAAGAATCCCCAACGTGACGTCCCGCGTGCCATCCTTACCGCCATTCTGCTTGGTGCGCTCGTATACACCCTGGTTCAGGTGGTATTCATCGCAGCCCTTCCGCCAAACGCAATAGCTAAAGGGTGGGCATCCCTGGCGTATACATCGCCTTTTGCACAGGTAGCTACCATTATCGGTCTGGGCTGGTTGGCGTCGATTCTCTATGCTGATGCCGTCCTTTCACCGTCAGGTACCGGGCTGGTATACCTCTCCTCCGGCGGACGTGTGGTGCTCGGCTCCGCTCGCAACAACTATCTTGGCAACAAGTTCCGCAGCATCTCCGAGCGCTTCGGCGTTCCGATCTGGGCGATGTCGATCACCGTACTCTTCGCTATCATCTTCCTACTGCCCTTCCCAAGCTGGCAGAGCCTTGTCGGGGTCATCTCCTCGGCAACTGCGTTTACCTACGTCATGGGCCCTGTCTCGCTTGCGGTCTTTCGCAAGTACCACAACGATAAGTATCGCCCCTTCCGACTGGGCGGAGCCAAGGTATTCGGTGTTCTCGCCTTCATCGGTGGCACCCTGATTATCTACTGGTCAGGCTGGGCAGTTGACTGGAAACTTGTCATTGGAATTCTCGGCGGAACCGTCGTCTATCTGATTGCATCAGCTCTCGGTGCTCCAGTACAAAGGATCACACGCGAAGATTGGATATCAGGTATCTGGCTACCGGTCTACCTCCTTGCCATGCTGGCGATCGCATACTTTGGTGCGGCGAGGTTTGGCGCACCATTCAATAACCACAAAGGTTTGATTCACTATCCCTATGACCTCATCGTCGATGTGATCATCGCACTGGTCTTCTACACATGGGCTGTCGCCTCTGGCAGAAACAGCGATGATACTGAACAGGCTTTTGTCAGGACTGCCACGCTTAGGCGCGGAATACAGGACGATGAAGGTGAGGCGAGTTTCGCCGACTAGCTAACAGTAGATCAGAGCGTAGGCTCTACGGTCAAAGCGAGAGGGCGGTGTATGTCACCCCGCCCTCTCGCTCTTTCTAGTTCCGGCCACCATGCTGGGACCAGCACCTCATCTAGGATGAGTTAGCGCCCGGGATAGTACTCACTTATATACTTCTCGCCCTCATCACAGAGCACGGTCACGATGGTAGTAAACCTGGGATGACGCGCTTTGAGCCTTCTGGAGGCCACGATATTCGCTCCTGAACTGGGGCCGACGAAGAATCCGCGTCTTGCCAACGCATACATCTCGGTGATCGCGTCGAGGCTAGTGACCGCCACCAACTCATCGACCTCATCACGATGTCGCTGAAATATTCCGGGGATAAAGCCGTCGGCGATCCCCTCGATCTTATGATGATGTACCTCTCCACAGAGTATCGTGCACGACTCATCAGGCTCCATGCCTACCAGCCAACATGCCGGATTCGCAGCATGAAGACACTGCCCTACGCCGATCAAGGTACCACCAGTACCCACACCCATGACGAAAGCATCTGGAAGACGCCCATCTCCAAGATCAGCTAGAATCTCGGGACCAAATATCTCTCGGTTCTCGTCTACATTTGCCTCCGAGTCGAACTGCCCAGGGAAGTAATAGCCAGGTTGAGCACCAAGCGCACGAGCCTCCTCTAGGGCGCCATTCACGTGGAAATCGCCTACTTCACGGACCTCGGCGCCAAAACCTCGCGAGATAGCCAGACGCTCTCCGCTGAGACCCTCTGGCATAACCACGATCATCTTGTAGCCCTTGACCGCCGCCACCATGCTCAGCGCATTGCCGGTATTGCCACTCGAGGCCTCCACGATCCCTAAATAAATTTGTAATATATGCAGATCCATACACCACGAACTGGAATTATCTTGATAACATGACTGCCCTTCAAATGAAAGCATTAGGAACGATGCTATGGAGTGAGGAGGACATGGAATATATCTACACAGGTTTAAAGAATATTCCAAGAGCATGGGCTTATGAAGAACCTGCAAAAAGATCAGTGAAAGGTTTTATACATGATTTAAACAATGAAATAAAGAGGCTGTGAAATGACATTATATCT
>DAHXNM010000066.1 GCA_027365375.1 Ferrimicrobium sp.
AGGGTTTTGGGGAATGTGTTTTCGTCATTTCGGACTAATGCAACTGGCGAGCCCTTGCGTTCAAAGCGCTGATGAGTCCGCCCCGAGCGTTTGGCGCTTGTCAGTTGGTGAAAGAGATCGACAAGGGTGCCAGGGCGAGCAAGATAGAACCCCTGGCCGTAGCCGATTCCAACATCGACGAGGGTATTGAGTTGTTCAACAGTTTCAATTCCTTCTGCAATCACGTCGGCTCCAATCTCGTTGCCAAAGGTCACCAATGCACTGGCCAATGCTCTTCGCACTGGATGGGCATCAATCCCCCGGATGAGCTCCCGGTCGAGTTTTATGATGTCAGGCTGAACGTGCAAAACCACCGCTAGGCTGGCGAACCCGGTGCCGGTGTCGTCTATGGCGATTTTGCATCCGAGTGCACGCAAGTTCTGACAGGCCCCCTGGAGAGTGGGGGAGTCGATGATATCGGTGTGTTCGGTCAGCTCCACGATCACTCTGCTGGAGTCCACCGAGGTGAGGATCTCACAGAGCTCGGGTGATGCAAAGGTCTCTGGCCCGACGTTGATGGCGAGAGCTATAGGTGAAGGAATTTGGGGTAATAGTTCGAGTGCTCGACGAATAGCAAAGAGTTCGAAGCTTACTCCAAGACCCACCGAGGCCGCCTCACGGAACCAGTAGTCAGGACTACGGGTTGGGGTTCCACTAAAACGGGCGAGTGCCTCAACCTCGATGATGCGACGATCACGGTCTAGACTCATGATGGGTTGGAGAACCATGCTGATTTCATCGTCGTTCACGATTTGCTCGACTCGCTCGCGCCTCTCGGCCTGTCGTTGACTTTCGGGGCGGAGTACTTTGGTGATAAAGGTCGACCGGGCCACGGCGGAAGGTGATTCATCGTTCACTCCAGGCAGGAGCGAGATGTCATGTTCAAGTGCTGCTTGGGTAACCGAGATCTGAGCCTCCCGATTCACATCAATGAAGTCAAGTACCGCTCCCGTCACACTTGAGACAAACCCAGCGACGCTTGCAAGACGTTCCACATCATCCGAGGAGAAGGCATTGGGTAAGGCGGAGGCAACGACCAGGACGCCCGGGCTCTTGTGTTGGCGAACGAGGGGAACATAGATCATAGAGTTGATACCTAACGCTTGACAGATCGTTGCGATCAGGCTCTCCCCGGCACTCACTTCGTTACAGATCAAGATACTGCGGGTCTGCATGGCTTTACCCGAGTTTGTCTTGCTTGCTTTGACACGGCTATCGAACTTGCGTTCTAGTTGTCCGATCCCCGCTACTTGAATGAGACTGTCGTCTGCGCCTGCGATCTCGATAGCCGCACCGTCGGCTGCGGGTATTAACTCAAGTGTCTCATCCAGTAGCCGTTGAAACATCGACTCAGGGTAGCCAATCTGCGTTCGTATCTGTCCTGTGCCCATGGCCGCTTCCTAATTCTTCTACAAGTTCATGGGAATGATTAGCTTCTACCTTGCATGTACATCATCGCATGTTGCTTGTATCGGCATCATGCTTATGAAAAGTTAGGTGGTTCTTGGTGACTGGTTTACGGATGGCGGTCTTGGACTCGCCGTTGATCGTGTTGCGTAATTCAGGGGACAGATTGCTGGTGCCAGACGAATTTCGTCCCTTTCCTCATCGTTTGCACCAAACGCATTAGCCACTGCGTCACCTGCGACACGGAAACTCGCACCCATGATCGTACGGTCCATATCGCGGGCTAGAGCAACCTTAATGGCACTCTTGAGTTCTAGCGATTGCTGCCCTGGTGCAATGTCGATATGTTGGTCGAGGGCGTAAAGATCCTCAGGGCTCAAGCTTCTCGCTTCACGTAGAATCGCCCCGACTTCAAGTGGTGCGTGGGCCATAGTTCTGATCTGCTCCATTGGTAGTCATATCTTTCTCGCTTGCTACATCGCCCCATAGGCCCTCGTTTGTCAAACTTCGGCTCAGAACTCTCACCTGCGTTCTTAATCGGATCCATCACCCTCTACCAACGGACCCTTGAGGATCCGATATCCCTCATCCGAGCTAAGGATCGCGCCAGTGCGTCCGCAGCTGTTCCCTAGGAAGCTGGTGTTGTTCCCGTAGTCCAGGATTCCGGCAAAGTCCTGATATGACTGGCTGACCTGGCCTCATGCAACAGGATTGGCGCGGTCCGTCCTTGTTGTGATATAAGTTTGGGATGGATATCGAGCCGGCCAGTACCA
This sequence comes from Ferrimicrobium sp., assembly GCA_027365375.1. Lineage (GTDB taxonomy): Bacteria > Actinomycetota > Acidimicrobiia > Acidimicrobiales > Acidimicrobiaceae > Ferrimicrobium. Next base: position 2,220 of record DAHXNM010000066.1, read on the forward strand.
CAGGGTTACATTCGCTCGTAGTGCGGCCGATCGTGCCTAGCGAACGGGAGCGCTTCGATGAGACACTGCGAGCAGAGCACTGGCTAGGCGATTCACTAGTCGGCGAGGTCATGCGCTACGTCGCGGTTGAGAACGACATCTGGTGCGCGCTCGTAGGCTTTGGATCCGCTGCTCTGTGCGTGCGTTCTAGAGAGGAACTGCTCGGCTGGAGCGACGCCCAGCGCTACCGCAGGCTGCGCTATATCACCAACAACCAGAGGTTCTGCATCCTCGATGAACACCGACGCCCGAACCTCGCTAGTCAAGTGCTCAGCGCAACACTGAAGCGGCTCTCTTCGGACTTTCAGACCCGCTGGGGCCATCCGGTGGTGATGGTCGAGACCTTCACCGACCCGTCCCGGCATCTCGGCACTTGTTACCAGGCATCGAACTTCACCAAGGTCGGAATGACCAGCGGCTACGGCCGCAAGGCTGGACACTTCGTACACCACGGCGATCAGAAAGTTTATTGGGCCCGCTACCTGCATCGCAATGCAGTTCAGCTGCTTAGTTCGGACTTCGATCATCCGTTGTTCAGCCCAAGGAGGACAATGAACACCATTGACATGAACCGTTTGGACCTCGACTCAGCAGAAGGGTTGCTCGCCCGGCTCGAGAGCGTGCCAGACCCCCGCAGCCCACGTGGTATCCGCCACCGCCTTGCGGTCATCCTTAGCATCGCGGTGCTCGCGACCCTTCGCGGTGCGACGAGTCTGGTCGCTATTGGGGAGGTCGCAGCAGAGCTGCCTGAAGAGGCACTCGCGCGCCTCTCGTGTCGTATCTCACCTGCAACCGGTCACTACGTAGCCCCTGAGGAGTCCACGATCCGTCGTATGTGCAAAGCAGTCGACGCAAACGCGGTCGATCTCGTCACCAACGCATGGATCGCTGATCAGGTCCGATCAGGACGGCTCGCCCCAGATCAGGCGGAAACTGCTGAACTCGCGGCGATAGTAGAGATGGACGAGAACACAGACCTCGACCAATACGACGACGGGGATCCAGTGAGCGACAAAGCAGTGCTCCTCGATGCTATCGCGGTCGACGGTAAGACCCTTCGT
>DAHXNM010000067.1 GCA_027365375.1 Ferrimicrobium sp.
TGAGGCAAAGTTTCAGGGTTCCGACTTGAGCAACGCCAACTTTCACAGGGTCTGCATTCGAGGGGTGAACTTCTCCGGTGCGAGGCTCATGGGAGCTGATTTTGCAGGTGCTCAATGCATCAGCGTGGACTTCTCTAAGGCAAGTTTAGAGCACGTGAACTTTCACGAATGTCAGTTCATCGACTGCACGTTTGGCAACGCGCACTTGCGTGGAGCTGATCTGCGTAATGCTGTCTTAAACGACTCGTGGTTGTCTCACGCTGACCTGCGCCATGCCAACACGGAGGGGTGCCACGTCATCGAATCGCGGGGTGCTGGGGTGAATCTTGCTGGCTTAAGTAGCTTGCTCATGCCTGCCTGACGGTGGAGTATCCTTGGTGCGCGTTTTGATCCTACCCCTAACAGCCAGTGTTTTCTCGAATTCATCGCAGCATGTTCCGCAAGAATTTTCCAAAATCAGCGCATATATGAAAGGTAGTTCTACAAGGAGGACCCGGAAATGATAAAGTGCCCAGAATGCAATAAGGAAATTACCAACCAGGGCAGCTGGTGGCGGTGTGACACCTGCGACAAGGTGACGATTTGGCACGAGACTGCGAAGTACGTCCTCACAGGGGATGATGTCAATGCAATGGCTAATGGTGGCGTGACCGAGATTCGCGAGTTCACCTCACGCGCCGGCAAGACCTTCCGTGCGGGTTTGGCGTGGAACAGGCAGGAACATAAGGTTACCTTCGTGTTTCCCGAGGCTAAGCCCTCCGTTGAGGGCGCTCTTTGCCCCGACCACTTTATCGAGTTGCGGATGTCGGATAAGCGATACTTCTGCCCGACCAAGATCGATGAAGAGCACTGGTGTCCAGTGGGTATGTGGCGCGATTACCATGGGTATGCAATTACGCCTGGGGATCTCGAGAAGCTACTCTTAGGGCTAACTGTGGGTCCGTGGACTTTGACCAAGCGCGATGGCAATACCTATGAAGTCATGGCCACGTTCGATCTTATCGAACACAAGCTGGTGACCTTACCGGTTGAGTTGAGCGGGCCAACGCCGGAGACCCCGAGCCACCCGCCAGTGTCCTCGAAGGTTCAATCCATCACAGCACCCAGGGCGACCACCAGTGAAGCCGAGGCGTTTGACGATACAGCTTCGTAGTCCAGAGCGTGTATTGCAAGACCTCCACCCGGCCAATACAGGGGTGTCCCCCTGCCCTTGTATTGGTCATCTCGCACATTGAGGGACTAGAGAGGAAGCTCGAGAAGCTTCAGGATGGCTATTCGACTACCGCAAGCTAACAACCTGCCACATATTACCGGAACCAGAAACGGAGCGATAGATGCAAACACAAACTAACAACACAGAACAGCATGTGGTTCCTCAACAGTATGGACCCAATGGCCAAGAGGTACTGGCTATCCTCGACCAACTCCGGTCACTCGACGAGCACATGGCCAATCGGCTAATCATCGCTATGCACAACCTCGAGCTCGCCCAGGCGATCGGTGCCAACGATGATCTAAGTCGTCTGTGGGGGGCGCGTGGAAAAGCCTACGAACTAATCCATGGTGAGCTTGGCGACGCTTGGGAATGTACACTCAAGGACGCCCGTGGGTGCTTCGAGGGTTTCTGGCAAACCGCAGCGGTTGTAGCCGCATCGACGGATGCTCTGCTGGGCGCGATCTGCAAACCCTTTATTGACCCTTCGGATTACGAGGTGCTCACCTGTGTATGGCGTACAGAACATGGACAATGCGACACAGGCAAGACGATCCTTGAGCAGCTGCGCGAGCTGAAGCGCGAGAACAAGCGTAAGAAACGGTGTATCGACGAGCTAGAGGACAAGGTGGCTGGTCTCGAAACCGAGATCAACGTCTGCGACCTACTTACTTCACGACAGACTGAGTTGCTGACTGGCATCGCAAATGTCCTCAAAGGAGATCCTGGTCCACTCGATGGGCACGACTGGTCCGACCTACCTGAGGTGGCACAACAGCTCATGGGTGAGCTAGCACAGTATTGCGAGGGCGGCAGCGACAAAGAAGACAACAGTCACTCGGGCGAATTAGAGAAACCCCATGGCTGACGACCCGCATCCTGAGTTGCGCTGTCGGTG
>DAHXNM010000081.1 GCA_027365375.1 Ferrimicrobium sp.
TCCATAGCTATCCTCGGTACCCTGCATGACGAGTAGTGGAACATCGATGCTGTCAAGTCGGTCAAGGATAGGGAAGGCACGGAAGCCGGGGTCGAGCCAGACGTCGTTCCAACCCCAAAAAGCAGTGGAGAGATTTGCGCCGTGGTAGCGTGCCAGCCTTTGGGCGAGGTTACCTTGCTGGAAGTCATATTTTGCGTGTTCGATCGACGCGATCGTGACCTCTTCCGTGATCACATGGGGAGCGATCGCTACGACACCAGCTAAGAGCGGATCGCGATGCGAGCCAGCATATGCGAGCGCAATAGTGGCCCCGTCTGAGTGGCCAAGGATAACCCTGGGTTCAGGAGAGAGTTTGGCGAGCAAACTTGGCAGCACCTCGTCAGCCTCGCACTGCATGTAGTCGAGAGGCCGTGGCAGATCTACACTGCTTGAACCACCGTAGCCAGCTCGTGAATAGGCAACGACTCGAACACCGAGGCGGTCAGCCAGCTGTTGTGGGAACTGCTTCCACATCGCGACGCACCCTAGTCCCTCGTGTAGGAGAACGATCTCGAGGTCGCGACGCAGCTCACCGCTAGGTATCCAACCGGCCACTTCGAGGGTTGCGGTACCGTGATGAAGCGTCGATAGCGTGCTCACGACTCTCGGAGTTTGAAGCGCTGGATTTTGCCGGTAGCGGTTTTTGGGAGTTCCTCAACGAACTCAATCCACCGTGGATACTTCCACGGCGCAACTCGCTCCTTGACAAAGGCTTGGAGCTCGACGGTTAGCTCAGTGGTGGCGACAACCTTGGGTTGAAGCACGACGTAAGCCTTGGGCTTTATCAGTGTGTCTGTATCTCTCCATGGGACGACGGCGGCCTCTAATACCTTTGCATGGGCTATGAGCGCAGACTCAACCTCAAATGGTGAGACCCAGTTCCCGCTGACCTTCATCATGTCATCAGAACGACCGGCGTAGTAGTAGAAACCGTCGCTGTCTCTTAGATACTTGTCGCCGGTGTGGGTCCAGTGCCCCCTAAAGGTGGCTAGCGATTTGTCACGCTGATTCCAGTAACCATCGGCAGCTGAGTACCCACGCACCACGAGTTCACCGATGGTGTCTGGAAGGGTCACAACCGAGCCATTCTCGTCTACTAGCTGGGCCTCGTAACCGGGCACCGGCACACCGCTCGATCCGTAACGTATCTGACCGGGACGATTAGCTAGAAAAATGTGGAGCATCTCGGTTGAGCCAAGACCATCGATGATAGGCGCGCCAGTTAGGTCCTCGAAGCGGCGTCCGATCTCGGGAGGCAGTGCCTCGCCGGCTGAAGTGCAGATTCGAAGCCCAAGATCTGCAAGTTCCGCGGCTCTAGGACTGGCGAGCAAAGAGGCGAAGAGGGTCGGGACGCCGCAGAAAACTGTCGGATGGGTAGTTGCCATGAGATCTATGACCGAGTCGGGTGTTGGACGTTCATTGAGATATATAGCACTTGCTCCAACTCCGAATGGGAAGGTAAGCCCGTTGCCGAGTCCGTAGGCGAAGAAGAGCTTTGCGGCAGAGAAGACTGCGTCTGTCGGTCGGAGGCCGAGGACGCGTTCTGCAAAGCACTCGATGGTGACAGCGACGTTACGATGGAGATGGCGAACTCCTTTTGGTCGACCGGTAGATCCTGACGAGTAGAGCCAGAAGGCTATCTCATCGGCGACGGTCGCCACAGGTAGCTGATACGGGGAGGCAGCTAGGATGCGAGCCCCAATGCCAGGGCCGTTCAGGCCGTTGTCGTACTCGATCCATCTGATGCGCGACGCCGTACTCGACGCGCGTTTGATCTTATCTGTATCGCTGCCTGCGGCGATGATAGCTTTGACACGTGAGTCCTCGATGATGTACCTGAAGTCATCCTCGGACAGCAGGGGGTTGAGTGGGATAGGGACAATGCCAGCGCGTATCGCTCCCAAGAAAAGTGCCGGGAAGAGTATCGTATCCCCAATGATGAGGAGTAGCCGGTCTTCTGGTTCAAGCCCTAATTCTCTGAGGGCGGTTGCGGCTCGGAGAACTAGATCTTGAAGCTGTAGATATGTGTAGGATTCATGGGCATCTGTCACTGCCCTTTTGCTGGAGGGAAGCAGTTGAGAGTTAGCCAGGAGCCTATCGGCAATGTTGTAAACCTTTGGCAAGTCCGCCAACCAATCCTCGATTGGCATCAATTCTTGCTCTGCGATACGCATGTCACATCCCCCCTACGAAGACGCCTTCCTGAGGGCAGGTCGTGGTTCCCTACCAGGAGCGTCAGTCTTCCACTCTCCCGAGTGACTCAGCACACTTGCAATATACTGCAAAAAGAGCTTGAGTTTGTCTTGCATCATATGCATTATTGTGCAGATTAGATGATCATCAAACTAGGGTGTCGTCTTCGACCCGTCCGCGCCTTCAGATGACGTAGGCGGTTGTTGATGTGGGCCGTCGTTGGCCAAATACTGACGCACCAGTTGTTCGAGCGCGTCGAGCGAGGCGTCTAACTCCTGATTGGAGGTGGATAGGTGTAGCTCGGCTGCTTCATAGAAGGGGGTCCGCTCGCTGAGAATGGCGCGCAAATCATCCATGGCGCGGGCGTTACCATGCATTGGGCGTACGTCGCCTTGGGCAATTACTCGCTCCATGTGTTCCTCAGGTGATGTGGATAGCCATATAGTGACCCAGTGGCGACGTAGGAGTTCGTAGGCTGGGCGGTTGGTGACTAGTCCGCCGCCGATCTCGATGACAAATTGGTCTTCGCTAGTGTCGATGAGTTGTTGCAGAGTTTCGAGTTCCAGTCGCCTAAAGGCAGCGTCGCCACCGAGTGAGAAGAGCTCCTCGAGCGGTATTTGGGTGCGTTCGGTGATCAGTTCGGTGAGGCGAAAGAATCTCCAATCGAGCCGATCTGCTAAAAGTCGACCAAGGGTTGTCTTGCCAGCCCCTCGCAGTCCAACCAGTGCGATGCCAAGATGGCGAGCGCCAATGCGCGACTGTAGCCGTTCGATGAGGTACTCTGCCTGCGTCGGGGTAGCGAGCGCAGCGATATCGAGTAGCTGCAAGAGGCCGAGGTTGAGGGCCTCGGCTAGACGAGTGAGGACGGTCAACGATGGATTAGCAAGTCCGGATTCGAGCTGAGCAATGTAGCGTTCGGAGAGCTGGGCTCGCTGGGCTAGCTCGTAGCGAGATAGCCTTCTGTTGGCTCTCTCAGACCGGAGCGTCCTGGAGAGTTGCGCAACGATGCGCTCGTACTCAGAGGGGAGAGGTTGACTAGTGTGCATGTTTATCTTCAGTTAGATCCCAGAAGGTAGGCGGGGCAAGCTGTTGCACGAGTCCTACCTTAGTAGACGCAACTTAACGGGGTTTGCGCTGCTCGAGCGCGTTCGGTAGCATCGCAGAAGATCATAGGCATAGCCGAGTGTACTCAAGGCTTGCTTTGTCACCCACGAAGTCCAACACCGGCCGCCTCAAGGAGTGGGCTGGGCGACTGATCTGTAGCGCACACGCATCATCCCTACGATTATGACGAAGACCACGAAGACCAGAATGACGGGGATGAGGACCGTTCCCATCATGAAACGATAGGAGCTGGCAGCTGCGATGACTCCGAGGATGAACGGAGCGATGATGCCCACGATATTGCTTGAACCCATGAGCAGCGAGTTTGCTCGCGGTAGCTGATCGGCCGGTAGTGAACTAGATAGCGCCGAGAGTACGAGCGGGAAGATAACGCCGTGAGGGATGCCGAGGATGACCATGCCAACGAGAAAGAGTGTGAAGGAGTGGCCTGCGACTATGAAGGTGAGTCCCGTTATCGTCAGAAGTCCGGAAATTGCGTAGATGATCCCTTTGTGAAAGATCGGAGATCGCCAGGCTACAAGCCCACGACAGCTGAGTGAGAACACAAAGAAAACGGTGAAGGCGAGCTGAGCCTGGGCGGCAGTCGCGTGGTCGGTAACCCGAGCGACCTCGGCGCCAAAGACGGTGAGGGCAGCGAATGGCACCGCGTACATGAGTTGAGCGAGTAGCGCCTTGACGACCTCTGGTGTCCGGAGTAGTCGCACTCGCTCGGTGGCCGGCGGAGGTGGCGGTTGAACCTCGCCGTTGGTATCCATGCGAGCCGTTACCGCTAGCGCTTCTCTATGGCGTGCAAACATGATGCCGAGTGCAAGCAGCGGGAGGACGGCGAAGGCTATGAATGGCCAGCGTACGTCCTGGTGGGTGGCGTCAAGGAGGCCGGCCTCAAGGAGTGGCCCGATCGCCAGCGAGATGCTCAAGACCAGCGTGTAGATGGCAAGAATTCGTTGCGGGTTTGCAGAGGAACTTTTGCCCGCTGCAAGCTGGACTGAACCAGCTAGTCCCGGCATCCCTAATCCTCCGCCAATGCCTAAGAGGATTGAGGCAAATGCTGTCAGATAGATGGAGCTGCTAATCCCAATGATCAGTAGCCCGATCGCTAGGGCGATGAGCGAGATCAAGACGGCGCGTTCCAGCTGAGCTGGCTTGAGCCGCGCACTGATGAATAAGGTGACCAACACCAGAACGATACCTGAGAGCGCGGAGATCACCCCGATGGTCCCAGCTCCGTAGCCTAGATCCTCCCTGATAATCAGCGCGAGTGTTGTGAGCGCCATGTTTTGGGCACCGCGATAGAACCCAGCCACGGTGTAGAGTCCAAAGACACTATGGGGAAACGATCGTAGTCGCGACCGCTGTTGCATATGAGCCATCCTCTGCCTCCACGTCGGGAAGCGAGAGTTTGATCGCGGAGGACTTATATTACCAATCTAGCCTCCAGAACTAACCTAGATTGCCGTCGAATCCGTGGCTGGCTTTACACTTTATTGGGTGCCCCTGTAGCTCAGCGGATAGAGCAGCTGCCTTCTAAGCAGTCGGTCGTAGGTTCGAGTCCTACCGGGGGCGCCAGGTGACAAGCCAGAGATTGCCAAGTCTAAACCAGCTGTGAGATCTAATCCGATCCCAGAAGTCTAGGTCAGTACCTGCATGGCTTTATGCGAGGCAGTCTCACACCTCATAAAGGATAACCCAACGTCTGGAGGCTCAGATTGTACCTTGGTCGTGATCCAGCCACTGGCAAGAAGCGGTACCAAAGCAACGTTGTGCGCGGACCTAAACTTCAGGCCGAGTAGATCTTAAACCAGATGCTGCAAGAGGCGAACCTGGTGTCCCCGACCAGTTTGATCGCAGTCGAGCACATGCTCGCCGAGTGGCTTCGGTTCTGCGGACTAAGAAATTGACTCCGTAGAGACCACGATCTGCCAACACGAGCATCCCGGGACGATGACAACTGATGAGCCCCCGAGTGAATTCAACCTCAGAGCTGGTACAGGGGCCGATGACGGCATCGACGATTGTATGGGTTCCACACTCTGCTAGAGCCACCATGCGTGCCTGAGAGAAGGCAGAGCGATCTCCTCGACTCGAGGGAGGACGACCAAAGTGAGCCTCGTTGGCCTCGGTATCGGCAATATCTAAACACGTGCCATCGATCGCCATCGCGCGCCGACTCGCGAACCAGGATCCAGGAGTGGCCAAAGGGCGCACCACCTTAGCGAAGATATTGCGCAGTGGCTCTGCCCCTAACCGGACCCGAGCTTGGAATAGAGCCGATTTCGAAAGAGGCTGCAACGACTCAGTCCATCTCTTGGACCATGACAGGCGATCGGAGAGCTGTGAGAACACGTTCTCATAGGAACCCTCTGAACACATCGCCACGCCGACGGCAAAGTAGACATCACCCGGGCAGGAAGAACTCGATATCGGATCTCTGTACCCCAGTATCATCAATCGCCGCATCGACAAGCGCGGAAGGGAACACCCTCGCGAGCAGACCAATCGAGACAAAATCGGACAATCGACGAGCAGCAGGAAGCTTGCCTCAACCGGAACGAGGCATGGCTATATACCGACACAAAATAGCCCTTAACTAAACAGTGTGGAGATCAAGACGTGGTCATCACGAACGCACTCGCGACCCCTTCTAACCGGCCCGTAGACATCCATCGTGAACGTTCTCCAACATGCCAAGGGCTCGACACCGAATGCGTCATTCACACTCTCCCAGGGATTATCCAGTCCGCACTCGCCCGTAACACCCTGGTCAGGACTCGAAAGATCAGTGTTGATGATCGCTGTGCTATCATTAGAGTGTGCGGACTAGCAGGAACCTGTATAAACCGGAGGGTGGAATCGTCGCCCTTGCGCGGCTGACAGCCAAGCTCACCCAGCGGGAACTCGCCGAGTTGTCCGGCGTTCCTCAAAGTACAATTGCTCGCATTGAAGCCGGCTCCGTCGCACCGAAATTCGAAACCATTTCGCGAATTCTGGCGGGAGCTGGACTGGAGATGCGAATCCAACTTGCGCCACGTGACGATCATAACAATGCACTCGACGCGAGATACGCAAGCTTGAACGACGAGGAGAAGAAGCAAGCGGACGAGCGCCACTTGAGCAATGTAGAGATGTTCAGGGAGGCTGGTAAAGCGGCAGGGTTGCACAAGACGTCCAGGTCATGACGCAAACTGAGCTCAATGGAGCTGCGATTATTGAGGTATTGAATCGGCATGGAGTCGAATATGTAGTGATCGGTGCTTTTGCGGCACAACTTTACAACGCGCCGATTCCCGTTACCACGGATATCGACTTCACCCCGGCCAGAACACCCGACAATATCGTTCGGCTAGACAGTGCCCTTACCGAACTCGGCTCTATTGACATTCATGTGGATGCCCAGACGCTCATGGAAGGCCCATAGTCCCAGTACGACGGGGGTATTTGGGGCTGAAATAGCCGCATAAGGAACGCGCACGGTTTCTGAGCTCTAAATTTGATGTTAACAACCCA
>DAHXNM010000083.1 GCA_027365375.1 Ferrimicrobium sp.
CGCCCACGTACACCGTCGAGCAGTGTCACTAACGGAACCCCGAAAGCGAATGTCTTACCCGAACCCGTAGGGGCCTGGGCAATCAGATCGTGACCAGCGAGTGACGCAGGAATAGCCTGCGCCTGGACCGCCGTAGGCTCGGTGATCCCGATTGCAGCCAATCGCTCTTGAATTTGGGCGTCAACGCCCAAGGTATCGAATATATTCGACAATGAAGTCTCCTCTACAAACACGCGGAACTCCCACGTGCGTAGAAACTCCACATTTTTCATGCCCGTACGGGCAGGTACCGTTCGACAATCGAACAGGCTCTAGCCATCCTAGTGGGTGGTCCGGTTTATTCCGTTCGCTAATAGCCGAACTCCCAAAAACGAGGCTAGAGAGATCGAAGTTAGCCCACCAACCAGCGGAACAAGTTCAGCTGGATCGGATCAAAGTCGATCAATCGCTCAGGGTGCCACTGCACAGCGACGAGACCGGGTCGCTCCACGGCTTCAACCACCCCATCCTCAGAGGTAGCTGTGATCACGAGACCCTCACCGACCTTATCTATCGCCTGATGATGGAGCGAGTTCGCCTGCGTGATCCCTGGAAGAAGTCGTGCAAGCTCTGAATCCCGAGTGACGGAAATGGGATGCGAGTACTCATACTCTTGATCGGTAAGCGAGTGATTTTTTTTACCGGCAGTCTCAAGGTCCTGCACTAAAGTCCCGCCAAAGAAGACATTAACCACCTGTATGCCCCTACAGATGGCGAGAACCTTGCGCTCCTGTCGAAACGCCTCCTCGAGCAACGCTCGCTCGACCCTATCACGATTCGCTTCAATCCCATAGACCTTCTCGGAGCTTACGGCCTCGCCATACATGGCCGGGTCGACATCGCCACCTCCTGTCAACATCAGCGCGTCGGTAGAGGAGATGAGATCCTTCGCGATAGTCTTCATCTCCGACTCCGAAAGGTCGCCGACTTGTCCCGGGAGCATGATGCCGTAGGATCCCAGACGAGATAGCGCATCGAGATAGCCTTCATGAACACCGGCGCGTCTCTTAGGCAGCTGCCCCGAACTCACCAACACACGCGCCACCTTGGAACCTCCTCGTTCTAATCGGGAATCTACCCGTTTACCAGTCCCTAGCCTACCGGCCAAACGCCTAGCCTATCGGCCAAAGAATCGGCCCCACATCACCGTCAGCGCGCTGGTCGACTATCGACGACGATGTGCCACACTAGCTACCACTACTGCTGGCCGTCTGCTTAATGGCTATAGCGCTCCTCATGCCAATGGATGCCCCTGCACGGCAGCAAAACTGAATCGGGACGCTATCCTTTTAGTCACTATGGAGCACCTCATCTCGACATGGGGCTACCTGGCAATCTTTCTTCTTTCTATTGCTCAGTCAGCCTGCGTTCCCACCTCTTCCGAACTCACTTTCGGCTTTGCAGGTTTCCTCGCCTACACCGGGCACTTCAACATCGTTGAGGTTGTCATCGTCGGAGCTCTCGGCGAGCTCATTGGTGCCTATATAGCCTGGGCCTTTGGCATCACTGGTGGACGTGCACTCGTTCTACGCTATGGCAGGTACATCCGTGTCGACCAGCAACAACTTGACCGACTTGAGGGATGGTACCAACGGCATCCTCGCTGGGGCGTATTTGCTAGCCGTCTCCTACCGGTCGTGCGCAACTTCGTCGCGCTCGCAGCAGGACTTGCTGAGGTTCCACCTCTCGCCTTCGGCGTCCTCACGTTCCTCGGCTCGTTGGTATGGGATGGCGGACTCACCTTGCTTGGGTACTCTGTCGGATCGGCCTGGCAGCACATGGTGCATACCGTCTCCGATGCCGGATATGGAGCAGTCGTTCTCGTGGTGGTTGTAGTGGCGCTCCTCTTCGTGCTTCACCGCAGGGCATCTGGACCCCGTGACCGCCATAACACTCAGCCTGGTCGCACGCTAGACGACCATACTCCACAGCATCAAGCGCCTCTAATTTCGAACTCTAGCGCTGAACCGGTCCCCGAACTGGCAACGACACCGAACACTGCAGCATCACGGTCCGGTTACGACGACCCTACCGGTTATCTGACGGCGCTCTCTAAGCTCGCTCAAGCCAAAGCGGTCGTACGAGATCCTGACGAAACGAATCGCTAGATCTTCTACCCCAATACCGTTAACTTAGTACCATTCCTGTGCTATACTGGGTCTCGGGAGGTGCCGATGCCAAGACCCGGATGGAAAAGACAACCAGAGGGCTCACGGCTGACAGATCATCTCTCGATAGGGGTTCTCACCCGCACCTTTGGGAGAGATCTCATCGATTCGATACTGGTTGCAACCGACAAGGTCCAACAACGGATACGACTCTTGCCATCACGGGTAATGATCTATTACATCCTGGCACTCTCGCTCTATCCTCAGGACTCCTATGAGGAGGTCATGCGCCACTTGAGCGAGGGACTCCGCTGGGCAGATCAGTTCAGCTCCTCTTGGAGTGTTCCCTCCAAGGTAGCGATCTTTAAGGCTCGTCTACGCCTTGGAGCAGAGCCCATGGAGAGACTCTATGAGGCAGTTGCAAAACCACTGGCGACTCCTGGTGATGAGGGTGCCTTCTACCGCGGGTTACGCCTGGTTGCGATCGATGGTACGAGCCTTAGTGTCGCTGACTCTGCCGAGAATCTCGCTCACTTCTCGAAACCAACCACTCCGCTTGGTCAAGCCGCCTATGCCAAGGCGAGAATCGTCGGCCTTTTGGAGTGTGGTACTCACGCTATCTTCGCCGCCGATGTAGGCCCCTACAGCGTTGCCGAACAGATTCTTGCCCAAGGTGTCATCGATAAGCTCACACCTGGGATGCTCTGTCTTGGTGACCGAGGGTTCTTTGGGTACGACCTCTGGCAGCGAGCTGCGAATACCGGTGCCCAACTCCTCTGGCGGGCAAAGAGCAACTACCGAATTGAGACGGTCGCCGAACTCGAGGATGGTTCTTACCTTGGCAACGTCTATCACCATAAGGACAGAACAAGAAAGAGTCCGCTTCTGCTCAGGGTAATTGAGTACCAGATCACCGAAGGGGAGGACCCGGATCTCTTCTACCGCCTCTTTTGCACCATCACCGATCCCGAGGTGGCACCGGCTCATGAACTAGCGGCACTCTACTCCAAGCGCTGGGAGATCGAATCGGCCTTTGATGAACTAAAGACCCATCAGTCGGAGGCACGAAGAGTGTTACGGTCTCAATCTCCAGAGCTCGTCTACCAGGAGATCTGGGGGATGCTATCGCTGCACTTTGGCATCAGGGAACTCATGTATGACGTATCGGCATCTTCACGAGGGGACCCAGTGGCGCTCTCATTTGTTGGCTCTCTCCGGACTGCGCGCACCAGTGCTATGACCAGTCCGGGTTTTTCCCCCTCAGCTCCTCGCTGAGGCCTTCAACCGCGCAAGCTGTCAAATCCTTGACCAAGTGCTCCCAAAACGAAGGTTGCGCTCCAACCCCCGTGTGATTCGCAAACGGATGAGTCCCTATCCCACCAAGTATCCCAACCATAGCAACTGGCCCCAACCCT